>CAZUCG010000146.1:0-6690 GCA_964619145.1 uncultured Lentisphaeraceae bacterium
TGCCGATGAGCTTGGCGATATCGTTATACTTTGTTTTACCTAGCTCAGCAGGCGCGAATTTACATACCGACATAATGGCGAATTTTACCCTCGCCGAATCTCTACAGCGGCTGGAAATCAGTCTCCATAACTACGGACTCTATTTCTGTAAAACTTTCCTGCCCCTGAATTTGACGCCGCTCTACCCGCACTATAACCCGGAAGTCGATTCACCTCTCCCGGTAGTTGTGTTGGCTGCGGTGTTTGCACTGGCGATTGGGCTGAGCTTCTGGCGCAAGTATCGACCGGCGATGCTCTTCGGAGTCTTGCCCGGCTTGCTGGCATTCTTGCTCGCGGCCTTCCCAGTCAGCGGACTGTTGGTAGCGGTCGGAAATACAGATTTTGCCGACCGCTATAGCTATTTTCCCGCAATGTCGCTAATGCTGCTCAGTGCCTTTCTGCTCTATGCCTGGTGCCAGCGGCGACAATTGTACCAGCCGGACCTGCCCAAAATATTGCTGCTCTTTGTGCTGGGCTATCTAACCCTGTTGGTTACTGTCACCACGCTGTATATGCCCACTTGGTTGCATAGCGACGAGCACCTGTATGCGACGGTGTATTATCCGTTGATTCCGAATCCCTCGGCAGTCAAGGTGCTGATTGGAGTATTGCTCTGGGATGGAAAAAATGAGGAGGCGGTCAAACTTTGCGCTGAAAGGCTTAAAGAAAACCCGCATTACGCCCGTAATATCAAGAAATCTAACGAGCTGTTTCGCCTGGCAGTGCAGGCTATCGTGTTGTTCCGGCAACAGAAGCCTAAACAGGCAATGGCAATCAGTAAAAAGATTTTCAGTGATCCAGAGCAGGGCGCATTGAATGTAACCACCTCCGGCGTGCCGCATATCCTCGGGGTTTATGTGGGCGAGTACTTTACCGATCTGGGTGAAGATGAGGCCGCCGCCAGCGTCTATGAGTCTTGCGCGGAGATGTACGCGTTCTTCGACCCCTTTACAACCGCATTCTTCCGAGGATATGCAGCTTTCGGAAGAAAAAATTATGCCGAAGCCGCCAAATATTTTGCTTGGGCGCACAAACTCAATCCCTGGATGGATGGCGTCAAAAAAATGCACGACCTCTCCCTGCAATGGAAAGAATATACGGAGACGGGCAAGCTGCCTCAGTCGCAGCCGATTCTAGCACCATAACGCTAATAGCGCCTAGCTTAGCTTAGCTCAGCTCTCAAGAGAGATATTATTCCCGGGAGCAATTGGTCCTTCGTCTTCGATCGTGCGGAAGAACCTCAGGAAGTCCTGCCAACTGCTAATATCGGTCGCCTGTGCTCGTAGGCTGCGGCGATATCCGCGCCCGACCAGATAACTCAGGATGGTCTTGCGCCCCAGAATCATACTTCGCTCTAGGCCATAGAACTCGCGCATCTGCTCGAGGTGCACGTACAACTGGGCGCAGACTTCAGGATGCGAGGGCGGCGCATCTTGTTTGCGCTTCAAGGACCGGAACAGCCAGGGATTGCCGATGGCACCTCGAGCGAGCATTAGTCGCGTACAGCCCGTCGCCTGGGCCAGGGTCTCGGCATCCTGCCGCGAGAAGATGCCACCATTGGCACAGACTGGAATCGTCAGTGCCGACCGCACGGCAGCAATAATCTGCCCGGCGACCGGGCCGGCGTATATGCGCTCTGCCAGCCGCCCGTGCAGGGTTAAACCGTCGATGCCACAGGATTGTAAGGCCAAGCAGAAGCGCACCGTGGGCTCGGGATCATCTTCCGAGATAATGCGGGTCTTGACGCTTAGGGGCTTGCGAGTGCCTTGCCGCAAGATGCGCAGACAAGTCAAGGCATTATCCTGGTTTTGTAGCATCGCTGCTCCGGCACCGCGTTGGGTGACTTTCCGCACTGGGCAGCCCATATTGAAATCCACGGCATCGAAGTTCATTGGCTCCAATAACGTGATGGCCTTCTCGATATCGCCCGGGATGCTACCGAGCAGCTGTACGGCTAAATACGGTTCGTCAGCGCCACGTGCCAGGATATTGGCATTCTCTCGATTGCCGTGCACTAGCGCACCAGCATCAATCAGGGGCGTATAAGCATAGTGCAGACCATATTTTCGGCAGGCACGCCGGAAAGGCAAGTCCGTATATCCTGCCATCGGAGCTAAGATGTATTGATAAGAGTCAGTCATCGGCAGTTAAAAAAGGCAATTCTCCTCGCTTGGAAGAGAATTGCCTAGTTGGGTTGTGAAATTTGCAATTACCGCCCGAAGAATTTCTGGACGTTTTTGCAGACGCTTTCAGCTGTGAAGCCGTATTCTTTGGCCAAGACTTGGTAGGGTCCGGAAGCACCGAAGTGGTCGATGCCCAGTATCAGGCCTTGCCGACCGACATAGCGTTCCCAGCCGAAGCTGCTGCCAGCCTCGACCACCGTACGTCGGCAACAGCTGGAGGGAAATACGCTCTCGCGGTACTCGGCAGTCTGCTTCTCGAATAATTCCCAACTCGGCATTGAGACTACCCGGACTTTCTTGCCGTCCTGGCGCAGCAAATCCGCCGCGCCCATCGCGCAGGATAATTCCGAGCCAGTACCAATCAAGATCAACTCAAAATCAGTATCGCTGGAAACCACATACGCGCCTTTGCTGACCGCGATCTGCGGGATAACAGCCGCCGGCAGGTTCGGGACATTTTGCCGCGTCAAGCATAAAATGACTGGGCCGTCAGCCTGCAGTGCAGCCGCCCAAGCGTGCGCCGTCTCATAAGAGTCGGCCGGGCGAATCACGGTCATACCGGGGATAGCCCGGAACATCGCCAGTTGTTCAATTGGCTGATGGGTGGGACCGTCTTCACCGACGAAAATTGAGTCGTGGGTGAAGACAAAAACCTCGTGCAGGTTCTGGATGGCGGCCAGGCGTAGAGCCGGCTTCATATAATCGGCGAAGACCATAAAAGTCGAACAGAACGGTATGGCAGTGCCTGATAGGGCCAAGCCATTGTTGGCCATACCCATTCCTAGCTCCCGGACACCGTAGTAGATGTTGCGCCCAGAGCGATCCTCGGGGGTGAAGTTACCCATTCCCTTAAGGTAAGTCTTGGTGCTGGGATTCAAATCCGCTGAACCGCCTACCAGCGCCGGCACTGCCGCCGCCGCAGCCTGCATAATCTCCCCGCCTGAATTGCGGGTCGCGGTCTCTTTGCCAGGAACGGCCTTGAGCAGCGTCGTCAGGATGTCAGCCGGGACACTTTTGCTCAGCAGCGCATCCAGGGTGGCCAGCACTTTTGGCGAGGCCGAGGCTTTGAAGGCAGCAAACTTATCATTCCAAGCCGCCGCTTCAGCCTTCTTGCCAGCAATCAATTCAGCGCAAAGGTCGTGGACCTCTGAAGGGATAAAGAACGACTTCGACGGGTCGAAGCCCAGAGCGACTTTGGTGGCTGCGAGTTCGTCGCTACCGAGAGGCGCACCGTGTACTTCACTGGTGCCAGCTAATTTTGGCGAACCAGAGCCGATCACAGTCTTGCCGATGATGATGCTCGGCTTGTCCTTGCAGTCATTGGCCAGCATCAAGGCGCCCTGTATTTGCCGGACACATTGCCCGTTGATGCGGATGACATTCCAGCCATAAGCGGCAAAACGAGCCCCGACATCTTCACTCATCGCCAAGTCGGTGGAACCTTCAATGGTGATACCATTGTCATCGTAGAATAAAATCAAGTTGTCCAGCTTTTGATGCCCGGCCAGCGCACACGCTTCGTGCGAGGTGCCTTCCATCATACAGCCATCGCCACTGAGGACGTAAACTTTCTGATCGAATAAGTCACAATTGCCAACCCGAGCCGATAATTGCTTCAAGGCAATCGACAGGCCAACGCCAGAGGCCAAGCCAGAGGCCAAGGGACCGGTGGTGATCTCCACCCCAGAGGTATGGCCGACTTCTGGATGCCCGGGCGTCTTGCTGCCCCATTGCCGGAACTGCTTGAGGTCTTCTAGTCTCAAGTCATAACCAAAAAGATGTAACAGCGAGTACAATAACATCGAACCGTGACCAGCTGAAAGCACAAAACGGTCGCGGCCAAGCCAGCCCGGATTACTGGGATCAAAACGTAAGTATTTGCTCCAGAGCGTAAAAGCGTAATCGGCGCTGCCCATCGGCATACCTGGGTGACCAGAATTGGCTTGTTGTACGCCATCGGCCGACAATAAACGGATGCTGTCGATGGCTTTTTTGTAGAGCGCTTGTTGTTGGCAAGACATTAGAATTTTCTCCTTAGGGTTTAATAGCAGTGGTGAGAAGAATTGCGGTTAGCAATGAAGTATGACCCGGCACCTCAGAGATTAGTTGTTGTAATCGGAGCGCAGGTAGGCATCGATGAAGATATCAATCTCGCCATCCAGCACAGCATTCACATTGCTGGTCTCGGTCTCAGTGCGCAAGTCTTTGACCATCTGGTAGGGCTGCAGGACGTACGAGCGGATTTGATTGCCCCAGGCGTTTTCGCCTTTGGCGGCCGACTCGGCTGCGTGCTCTGCCCGCCGTTTAGAGTCCTCGCGGTCATACAAACGGGCCTTCAGAATGCGCATCGCGTTAGCTTTGTTCTTGTGCTGTGAGCGTTCGTTCTGGCAAGTGACCACGATGCCAGTCTCCAAGTGGGTCAGGCGCACCGCGCTATCGGTGCGGTTCACGTGCTGACCACCGGCACCGCTGGCCCGGAAGGTATCAATGCGCAAGTCACTCTCTGAGACCTCGATATTGATGTCGTCATCGACTTCTGGCAGGACATCTACCGAGGCGAAAGAAGTGTGCCGGCGCTTGTTGGAATCGAAGGGCGAAATGCGCACTAGGCGATGAACGCCTTTCTCAGCCTTCAGATAGCCGTAGGCGAATTCACCGCTGACAGTAATGGTGACATTTTTCGTGCCGGCGTCATCGCCGGGCTGGATGTCGACGATTTCGTAACTGAAGTTGTGATTGTCGAGCCAATGGATGTACATCCGCATCAGCATCCCGCACCAATCGCAAGACTCCGTACCGCCGGCACCAGAGTGGATAGTTATAATCGCATTATTGGCATCCATTTTGCCGGACAAGAAGCTTATCAGTTCCAGCTTGTCGAGCTCCTGCAGGAGTTCTGGCCAGCATTCTTCCGCCTCGTTATATAAGCTCGAGTCGTCGCCCTCCAGCTCCGCTAATTCCGCCAGTACCACGAAGTCCGCCAGGCGCGTTTCCAGACGCCGGAAAGGCTCCAGGACATTCTTGCAGGCACTGACTTCGTTGACAATGGCTTGTGAGGATTCACGGCTGTCCCAAAAGTCCGGCCGGGTCATCTGTGCTTCCAAGAGCGCTAGTTTTTCAGTTTTGCCAGCGACGTCAAAGGAACCCCCTCAAATGGTCCAGGCGCTGTTGCGACTCTGCCACTTTACCGTTGAGTTCTTCCCTAGTCATAATGTTGCCCCTTTATGTTCTTAGTTAGGAAAATACTTAATATAATTCATATTGCTGCTAGCGCAAGCAGAATTGCAAGCGAGCAGCAACTGTTGGAACTGCGCTTGCTTCTGCAGCGGGAGTTGCAAAAAGTCATTCGCCGTGTTATCTTTCTGAGGTACGCCGAACTACTGCTAATTTATGCTAATATGTCAGGTTATCGTAGGTAATGAAACAAGCACCCATTCTCTCATCCAGTCAGCGCGGCATTGGCTCTGACAGCCTAGCGGCACTCTGTTTTCTGCTTCCTGCTATCTTGGTCTATGCGGTATTTGTCTTGTTGCCGATTGGTCAGTCAATATTCAACAGCTTCTATTACTGGGAAAGCCCGCTGTTGCCGCCAGAATTTTGCGGCTGGCAGAATTACCGCTTGCTGTTCCGGGACCAGGTATTCTGGCTGGCGCTACGCAACAACGCATTCTTGCTGTTTGGTTCGCTGCTGGTGCAACTACCGATAGCCGCGGGCATTGCCTTGCTGCTCAATCATCAACGTTGGGGCCGGACTTTCCTGCGCACGGCCTTTTTTACGCCGATGGTGATGCCTACTGCAGCCATTGCCGTGCTCTGGCAGTATCTCTACGAGCCGCAAAATGGCATCTTCACCTACCTGGTGCGACTTTTTCAGCCTGAATTCAGCTACCCGTGGCTGGCCAGTCCAGAGACCTCGATGCTCTGGATTTTTGTGACCATCTGCTGGCAGTATATCGGCTTCCATACTGTGTTGTTCCTGGCTGGACTGGCCACCATCCCCGAGACGCTATACGAGGCGGCGCGACTTGACGGCGCCTCGGAAATTCGCCTCAACTGGCATATCGTCTTGCCCTGCCTGAAGCCCACTATCGCCGTCTCGGCCACGCTATCGATTATCGGCTCCCTGAAGTATTTTGACCTAGTCTATCTGATGGGCGGCGGCTTGCCGGAGACCTCCCGCGAAGTGCTGGCGACGTATATCTACCGCTTGGCCTTCGAAGAAAGCCAGGGGCGTTTCGGTTATGGGTCGTCGGTGGCGGTGTTTTTGTTTCTTCTCGCATTGCTGGTGGTCATACCGCTCCAGGCGCGAAGACTCGCAGCCTGAAAACCGCGGGTTTTTCGCCATTGTCGTTATTGCAAAAATCACTTCTCGGCATATATTCTAACAGTTGACAAGGCCGGATAGATGACTCTTGTGGGTGTGCTTGTCAACGCAGGCGGTGGCGAAGCTGCTGCCTGGCTGGTTTGC
>CAZUCG010000147.1:0-6679 GCA_964619145.1 uncultured Lentisphaeraceae bacterium
TTTCTTGTGGGATGGGCTTGATTGGTATGGTCGCGGTATCGTTTACCATCCTCACTAAAATGATGACCCCGTTGATTTTCTAAACCTATCAGCACAGTCTGCTGATTCAAAATCGCACTGCGAAAATGGAAAACACCAAGCACAATGCTATTAGCCTCCGGGCGATGCTGTTGGGAGTCTTTTTCTCGGGGCTCTTCGCGGCTTTGACGGTCTATCTGGAGAATTTCCGGGGGATGTGCCCGACCGCCAATCAGATTCCGTTGTTTCCGTACGTACTGCTGTTATTAGTGGTGATGTTGCTCAATCCGCTCTTGCGCTTGCTGCGCTTAACAAGACCATTGGCGACTGCAGAAATTATGCTGATTTTTGTTATGTGCACCGTCTCTGCCGGTATTTCCACCTTTGGTTTGACCTCGCATTTGCTGCCTATTGCCGGGAGTTTATTTAACCGACACTGGAATACCAATCAGTCGCAATGGAATCTTTATGTCGAGCCATACGTCAATGAGGATTTCTTCGTCTCAGAACCAGGTATCCGGAATCAAGCCCAGCGTTATGCGACTGCCTTTGCGGAATTAAACCAGTTGCAGCACGACTTGCAGGTCGCCAGTAATGCTGGCTCACAAGAACTAAGCATCCGTTTGCGCCAGTGCTGCCAGCAACAGGAACTGCTGCTGCTGGAAGAGCGCCAGAAATTGTGCGATTTGGAAGAGCTGGCCTTTGCCAAAGTAGAGGCTTTCCGACGCGGGTTACCGGCCGACAAACGAGCCATCCCTGGCATTATTCCCACTGCCGCAGATACAGCTGGCAGCTATCTGCGGCGTTTTCAACGTCTGCGTCTGGGCTTGAAAGCGGGCCAGGAATTGCGCTCCGCCCAAGCGCTGTTACAGACGAAGAAGAACCTGGCCGGCCAAGATGCCTGGCCGCCGGCATTCGTGACCCATTTACAGAATGCCGCTGCATTTCTACAGTCAGCCAACCAGGAAAAAGCCTTACAAGAGTATGCCCAGAACTTGCGGGATTTGCAAAGTAGCTTCTTTGCTGAAATCAGCCGCAATAATGCGCGGATCACTGAATTGAACAAAGTCTCGACGACTCTGTCCTTTAATGCGAGCCAGGCGCACAGGGCAGAACAAGAATCTTTGAGCAAGAAGAATCAAGCCTGGCAGAAAGAATTGCAGGACAATGGCGTGTTGCAGGATATCAACAACCGCGAAATTGATCTCTGCCTGCTGGTCGCAGCCGCGCAGGAAAAGATAACTGACCTGCAGTCAAGCGCTAAGTCTATGGAGGCCGAGGCAGCAGACTTGGCCATCGCAGGGATTCTCGCTCAATTTTCCCAGTTCGATGCGTCGCTGCCGCGATATTTTATTGGTGAAGTCCCTTGGCGCCATTGGCTGAAGCCGTTGTTTAATTGGGGGCTGTTGATTGTTTGCAGCTATCTGGTACTGATGTCATTCAATGTTCTAATCTTTCGCCAGTGGCACAATAACGAGAAGTTGATTTTCCCGTTGGCGGAGTTGCCCAAATTGATCGCCGACACCGGCCCCAATCCCAAGAGTATCTTCCCCGAGATGATGCGTAACAGCCTGTTTTGGGTCGGGCTGTTGATTTCCGCTGGCATAATGGGCTGGAATCTCTTGTGCAACACGGAAACCGTGCCTGGGCTGATCCCCTTGGATTTGACTAATTCCTGGACGCCGTTTGTGGCCAATGGGATGTTTAAGGGACTCGTGGGAGCAGGGCGCTCAACCATCTTTTTTACGATGATTGGCTTGTCATTTATAATACCCAAAAAAGTCTCTTTCTCACTCTGGTTCTTCCAAATATTATATTTTATCTTGCTGCTGTTGCTCGTCGCGTTCGGATTTGGCCAAAATGCCACCTCTTTTCCCTCAGACTGGTGGTTTACCCAGAGTTTCCGCTACGCTCTGGGGGCGGGCGCGCTGCTGGTTTTTTCTAGCTTGGTATTGTGGAAATGCCGGCAGATGCTTTTTTGTGTCTTCAAGCCGTTGCAAATGGAGACGATAGGCAGCGCTGAACGCCAGGAATTGCGCTTGGCTTCTGGAGTTTTCTTGGGTAGTTCGCTCGCCTTGATTCTGTTGCTGTGGTTGCATTTCAGGGTAAATTTCTACTACGCGCTTTTCGGTTTCGTGATTATTATGGTCATCACTATCGGCTTGATTCGCTCAGTGGCCGAGGGCGGCGTGCCGGGTTTTCAAGCCCATTGCAGCCCATTCCACTTTATCCGCAATATCTTCGGGATGGACAAGAGTTTTACCGCGCCGCACCTATACGCGCCATTGATACTGTATTATGCCATCCTATACCTGGATATCAAGACGATGATTGCGCCAGCAATGGCCAATGGCCTGAAAATCCGCGAGGATTTTAAGATGCCACGCCTGAAATATCACCTCTGCATCTGGCTGGCTATCAGTGCCGCAGTCACGGTGGCGGTTGTGGTGGCATTGATTTTTGCTTATAATTCTGGCGCAGATACAATGAGTGGCTGGTTCTATACGACGTTCCCTAAAACTAATTTTGACAAAATCACCAGCGTCGCCCGGGTGCCTCTGGAGCGCAATCCCGGCATCTCGCTCTGGCTTCTGGCCGGGATGCTGGTGATGGGGGCATTGCTGTATTTTCGCCAGACATTGTTTTGGCTGCCGCATCCAATTGGTATGATAATGCTGGTCAATCCATTGATGTTCACTTATTGGTTCTCGATGCTCCTAGGCTGGATTGCCAAGGCGTTGGTCACTCGATACGGCAACAAGGATACTTATATCAAGACCAGAGGGTTCTTCATTGGCCTGATTGTCGGTGAATTGCTGATAGTAGCCCTGGCCAGCATTCTGTCTTTCGTGCTGCAAAAGAATTTGCGGATCGACTTAAACCGGCAATAACCAAGCGTAAGGATATACTGCAGTATGGCAGAACAGATAATTACTCAACCGGAAATACCGGAGCAGCGCAACGTCAGCTGGCGAATTACTACCGCAGTCAGTTGGAACAGCATCAAACGCCGATTCTTTCGCTCCCTGATCACGATGTCCAGCGTAGTGCTGGCAATCGCTTTTTTGGCGTATATGCAAATCACCAACGATATCGTCAAGGCGCTTATTCTGGTCAACGACAAGACCCTCAACGTTAAGTTGCAAAATGCCGGCGTAGATATCTACGCCGCTGGCGCGACCGACCGGATGATGCTATTGTTGATTACCCTCTCACTGCTGGCCTGTCTGGTAGGTATCGTCAATGCGATGCTGATGAGCGTGACTGAACGCATTAAGGAAATTGGGACCATCAAATGTCTGGGGGCACTTGATAGCTTTATCGTCCGCTCGTATTTAATAGAATCGTCGATACAAGGAATCGTTGGGACACTCTTGGGCTGCCTAGGCGGGCTGCTGGTGTCACTGTTGGTGGCTAGCAGCCATTACGGACTGTTTGCTTGGAGACACCTGCCATTGCCGGCTGTCTTGAATTCCCTGTTGATATCCTTGCTGGTCGGAATTGTACTGTCGGTTGTGGCGGCCATCCTGCCGGCTTATATGGCAGCGCGCAAACAGCCGGTGGATGCGATGAGGGTCGAAGAATGACGAAAAAAGATGATTTTATCATTACCAGTAGTGACCTCACCAAGGTCTATCGGATGGGCGAAGAGACGGTCTATGCCTTGCGGGGAATTAGCGTCAACGTCCCCCGCGGCGAATATCTCTCCATACTCGGCCCGTCCGGGTCGGGTAAATCGACATTTTTTAATATGATTGGTGGCCTCGATGTACCTACCTCAGGCGAGGTTAGCGTGGATGGCTATAACCTGCGAGAGCTCAATCAAAGACAGCTGGCCTGGATACGCTGCCACAAGATGGGCTATATTTTTCAATCCTTTAACTTGATCCAGACTATGACTGCTATCGAAAATGTCGCCTTGCCAAAAATCCTCTCTGGCGTCAGTCTGCGGGCGGCGCGTGAGGCCGCGGCCGAGATTCTTACCGTGGTCGGCCTAGGGCATCGCCTGGAGCATTTGCCCAGCCAGGTCTCCGGCGGTCAGCAGCAGCGCATCGCCATCGCCCGGGCCTTGGTCAACCGGCCAGCCATTATCCTGGCCGATGAGCCTACTGGTAATCTCGACTTACGCACCGGTGAGGAGATTATCCATCTGCTGGGGGAGATGAAACAGCGTTTTGGCGTGACGATTATCACTGCCACCCACGATATGAAGATGCTTAGCGCTTCGGATACAGTCGTCTGGATCAAAGATGGCCGGGCTGAACGCATCGCCCGCAAAGGTGAATTCGAGGTCTCAATTGGCACCATCGACGGCAAAACCCTGTAAAATGCTGCTGTTGCGGACAACCTCGACGAATTATATTCTCGGATTATTAAATAATGGCTAATGCAATAACAACCAGGCTTTTTGCCTGGAACGGGCTGTCTTTTCTCGTTCCTGGCGATTGGGATTTGGCCCACTCGCAACAAGACGGCGGTATCGGGCGGCTGGTGCTGGAAGACCTGCTGCTGCCGCGTCTGGAGGTAGATTGGCAAACTCCAGTCGGGAAGGTGCGCTGGCAGGATGTGCACCTGCGTTGCCAAACCCAAGCCTCCAAGGTGGCTGCCGTCGCTGTCAAGGTGCTGTCAATCACTGGCTTGGCTGATAATTGGACCGCCCACGAATATTACTTATCGGATGGCCGGTGTTTAATTGTCGCCTATCTCTTGCCCAAAATTTTGGGCCAGCCATTTGTGTTTTTTCGGATGCATTTTGCCAATCGTCACAACCCGACCTTACCAGGACGGCTCTTTCGTGAATTGGGGCAATCTTTCCGCTGGCACTCAGGCGATTGCATCCCTTGGAATTTCTACGACGTGACTTTTCTGCTCTCAGCCCGCTTCCGTTTGACAGGGACCGGCCTGGATGCGGGGCGGAAATTGCTGGCTTTCGAATGGGGGCTGCGGCGATTGTACCTCTGGCATTTCTCACTCGCTGAGATGCTCCGGCAACAAAAAGATTACCCGCAGTGGACGGCGGATTTCTTGAATGTCAGCGGCATTCTGCCGGTTCCTTTTTGGCGAGTAGATGCCCATAATCTCTTATCTGCCAAGCGCAAGAAGCGCTTCTTGTTTGGCCAATTTGAAGAAATTGGCCGGCTATGTTTCCAGTATGCCGCCGGCTACCGCCATCTCCCGGAAAAAAATCAGCTCGCGGTGTGGGTTTTTCAGTATCGTCGAGAAGAAGACCGCCAGTGTCTTAACGAGACACTGAAATTTGCCCTTAATGACGCCAGCATCCCATAGTTTGGCGGTTCCCAGCAAAACTGATAGCAAAGCAGTAAAAATGAGTTTTGCCGTCTTTCGGCTGACTGTGAGCAAAAATCCCTCATCGCGGAGTTGCTAAACAGCAAATCGGCATTAATTTTATATTGTATCCTGATAGCTTTTACAAAACAGGTTTAAGGTCTGCGTCGGCAACTATATGATTGTTTTTTTGCTACATTTCGGACATTAACAATTATTTATAAGTGAATCTCGCAACAGTATATTATGCCTGGAATTGATGGGGTTTTATTCAAAACCAGGTTAATGAATGGCTCCGCAGCAATGGGCAGCGGACAAAACAGAAAAGGCTGAACGACAATCAATGCAGCAGCTGAATAATACCACAGATCTTGGTGATATTGCTGCTTATCTGAAAGAATTCTTGCGAGAAAAAAAAATCGCTATCGCTGAGCTGGTCTGAAAATACCACCAATATGCTTTCGAGCAAGTATTTGAACCTGATAAGCAAGTTTGGCTTGCTGAGTTCTGGGAGAATTAAATCCTTCAAGCACATCAGGCCTTCGGCAGAAGTTCAGGTACTCTTTCTTTACTTCGCAAAATTATTCTCGCCAAATGCCAGCAATATCTTGACTAATGCTTTGCTGCCTATCAGTTTCATACCGTTAGCAGACCTGCAGGACCGGCTTCTGCCAATGGTTGAAGCAAATTTCAACCTAATTGAGTTGGGGCCGCGATCAACAGGTAAATCCTTTGTGTTTAAGGAACTCACGCCTTATGCTGTATTAATCTCCGGGGGACAAGGAACTGTAGCTAAGCTGTTTGTGCATAGTTCGACGGGCAAAGTCGGCGCAGTGGGGCAATGGGATGCAATTTGTTTTGATGAAGCTACCGATAGGATTTTTAAAGACCGAGACGCCATTCCCTCGATGAAGGACTATATGGAATCTGGATATTTTTCTCGGGCTGGTGCTGGTGGTGAAATTACTGGTATCGCTTCCATTATCTTAAATGGCAACATCAACCAGCCAATCGAGACAGTACTTCAGACTTCGCATCTGTTTAGCCCGCTATCAGATCAAGTCAACAGCGATACCGCCTTCCTTGACCGTATTCACTTTTATTTGCCCGGATGGGAGATGATCAAATTCGCACCAAAACATTTCACCTCCAATTTTGGCTTAAGTACTGACTATTTCTCTGAGGTGCTCAAGTCATTAAGACGGGCAAATTATACCGCTGAACTTGAGAAGTATTATTCACTCGGCACACATCTTAAACAGCGTGACACCAAGCCGGTCAAAAAGACCGTTTCTGGGTTAATCAAGTTACTGCATCCAGATGGCAATTGCACAAAAGAGGATATCAAGGAGTACCTCGAAATTGCTCTCGAAAT
>CAZUCG010000148.1:0-6667 GCA_964619145.1 uncultured Lentisphaeraceae bacterium
GTCTGCGGGAGCAAAATGGTTTGCAGTAGTTGCAGGTTGTTGTCCATTACAACTATGTAACCGCCGGTTTTTTTGCCTCTTAATGACTGCGAGATATAGATTTTGTCATCTACTAGGCAGATATCACCGGCGTGGCTAGCGATAGGCGTTTCAGCAATGAATTTGCTGTGATAATCGACCTTGATTATTGTCTTGGTAAATGACAGGTAAATAAAGTCGGCATCGCAGCAGATGCCCTGACAATGTCCCGGGAAGCGCGGCTCCACCGTTACTGGCCTGAAATTCAGCTCTTGGGCAAATAGCGCGCAGGCGCAGCAGGCAGCGATGGTGAACAGAACAGAACGGAGTTTCATAATTATCCCTTCTTGATGTTTAGCTTAAATAATCATTACAGGCAAGAGGTTCAGTGTCTTTTGCTAACGGCTATCCCGTGGCCGCGGAATCACAATTTTTCCACATACTTGCCGCGGTGTTGTTCGGCAATTTGCTGCATTAATTTTGAACTGACCCCAAGCGAAAAAGTGTTGATGACTAAGTTCTTGGGTAGCTGTTGTAGAAAAGTTAACAACTCCTTGGCGACGCTGTCATCGACCTCGCCATCACTGAGAAAATACACCACTTGAATTCCTGTTTCGCTGATCAGCGGCTCGGCAGTTCCCCAAGCTAACAGCATATCTGTACCACCAGAAGATATCAGGGCTTCGACAAAGCGTTCCGCCTTGGGCAAGGAATCGCTGGCCGCGAATTTCAACTGACCCGTTTCCGGGAAAACTCGCACCGATGAATCATAGGCGATAATGCGGAAACTCCCGCCGTATTTTTTACGAGGACCACGGCTGGCTTGCCGAAGCGAGTTAATCAGCTCTTTTTTCAGCAATTCCAGACGGCTGATCTGCTCTGGCGACTGCGAGGCCATAGAACCGGAGGTGTCGACAATAAACAGCATCTTCTTGCCAGCGTTGACTTCGACCCCTAAAAAGCCGCCGCGGCGCCCGGGTGCTGAGGTTGGCTGGCTGGCGCTCTGGATATTCTCCGCCACCAAGGATGGTACACTCGAGGGTTGATTTTGCAGTTCTTGCAGGATAGCCTGCAGGCCTGGCTCATTAGCAGTAACAGCAGTGGCATTGTCAATTGGCACCGGCTGGTTAGCAAAACTCATTGCGCTGCTTTCGTCGTCAGATGGTGTCTCAGGGTGTTGTGTGCTGTCAGCGTCTTTGCCGCTGGCTCCAGCACCGTTGTCTGTATGCCCGTGTACACCGCTGCCAGTACCGGCGCCAGCAGAGCCGTGCCCAGTACCGCCATTAGCAATTGGCGGCGACAGAAGCGCGAATAGCAGCAACAATATTATCGCTAGTGCGACGATCAAGAAAGGTCGCGAGCGATGCAACGCTGGCTCTTTTTGCCAAGTCTGGTTGTGAAAATCGATGTCAGGCATAGCATTGAAAAAATTATGGTCCGTCTGGCGCGGTTGGTTGACGGCATCAAAGAGTAGGTATTCGCCGCTCAGTATTCGTATTCGGCGGTGGCGGAGAACATATAGCTGAAGCTTTCGCCGCTGTCGTGGATGCTCCAACCGTGCTCTAGGTTGGCTTTCTTCAACAGTTCTCGGACGAGCGAGAACTCCCGGGCTGAGTCGGACTCGACGTTGAAGAGTGGGCAGCGGTTGGCTGGAAGATCGGCGAAGAGCTGTTGCAGTTCGGCTGAGAGTTCGTCGCCCGCCAACAGTGGCTCGCTGCTGTTCTGTAGGAGCGTGCAGCTGACTACGTCGCCAGTACGATCACTGTCCACCGCGGCATTCGGCAGCAGCGAACCGTCGGCTGATCGGTCTGGACCGATGCGCCAGAAACGCGCTTGGCGGACAACTATGAAGTACGGCGGTTTGTCGCTGGGTGCAATTTGTTTGAAATGCAGAGTGCCGCCGGCAGCAGTATTTTTTTTCAGCACAATTGCCAGTTCGGCGTTAATGTTGGCAATGTCTTGGCGGAGAGCAGCGCCCTCATCTTGCAGTTTGCTGATGGCCTGCTGCGTCTCGCGGAGTCGTTGTTTAAGGGCCGTGCTTTCGACTTGCAACAGCGTGGCTTGGGCCTCTGCCAGCTGCTCCTGGTGATTGATATTTGCGAGGATTTGCTGCAACTGCAACAGTTCCCGCCAGCGTTTTTCCCGCGGGTCTTGTTCTGCCTGTTGGACCTGTTGTCGCTTGCTGGCGAGCAGGCGTTGGTTCTGATGGAGTTTTTCCTGCAATTCATCGAGGATGAGTTGCAGTTTGATGATTTCTTCTTCACTGACAGTGGTCAACAGTGCCGGCGTCTTTTTCAGCATTGAGAGCACGACCAATAGCGCGATGGCGATGAACATCACTCCGCCGAAGGTGTTGCACATAGTATCTAGGAGGAGCTCCAGGCTGGAATTGTCGGCAGTGCGCTTCCTCATTCCTGTTCCTCCACTAGCAAGCTGTCGTTGCTGGGCAGCAACTCCATACCGCGGCGAAAACCGCGCTCCTTGATTTCCTGGCGCAAGCGTTTGGCATAGGGGAAAGCCGCAGGCTGCAAGAGTAGGCAGAGGTAGATTTGAGTGGGGTTTTGTTTTTCCAACCACTGCAAAAACAAGGCCATCGCAGTCTGCGAATCCGCAGCTTGGAAGTTTTGCAGCACGGTCCCTTTGCCTAGCTCAATCAGGCGAATGCGCAGGGCGGCGCATTCGGCAACAATTGGCTCGCCGCTGAAACTGCGGTCTATCGAGTAGGGAATCAGACGGGCTTTCTTTTGCGCAATCTTCAGTTCTTCGAGAATCAATTGTTGTTTGCTCAATAGCTGCTGTTGAGCATCCTCGGCTTGCAGCAAAGACTGATTGGCTTCCGCGGCATCGAGCTGCAGGATTTCCCAGGCGGTCTGTAGTTGCTGTTGTCGCCAGTCTTGCTGAACGCCGGCTAGGCGGGCTAAACGAATTTCTTCCAAGGTGGAGTGGATGTCTGCTTGTACCTGAGCCGGATCGAATTTTTGCCATTCCGCCAGTCTGGCTTCGAGGGCCAGCTGCAGGCTCTCTTGTGCCGCCAACGATTTTTGCAGTTCTTGCAAGCTCTGTTGTAATTTCTCTTGCGCGGCCTGGTTGGCGCTGGCCTCGGCTTGCTGTGGGTCGGGCTCCTCCAGTACCAGCAATACCAGCATCAACACAATCAAGAACATAATGCCAGTGATGGCGGTAATGATGTCCTGGAAGGAAAATAGTGAAAATGGCGATTGGGAGGACTTTTTTTTCATAAAAAGTCGGTGCAAGCCGAGTTTTGGGAGTAACAAACTGAATTGGAAGCGGGGAAGAACTTCAGTGCAACAAAAAAGACCAAGCTGTCAGGACAAGACGAGAGAGATTTAATTTTTTTGTGTTCCGAGATAAGGACTTGCTGAGGTTACGGTTTCTTGGCAGATTGGTCTGAACAAGCAGTCATTCTTGCACCAGGGAGCACGATTAATTGATATTGATGGTTTTCATTTTGGCAATGATGTTGCGGTGGCAGTAATCGGCGCAGTCGTCTAGGAAAAGCTCCTCCCGGTTTTGTACGAAAGTCAGTGCCAGTTGGACGAACAGCGCTGCCACTAGCGCGATCAAGGTGGTCTCAAAAGCGATACCCAGGCCGTAAGTCACACTGCCGAGTGATTGTTTTAGTTCTTCCAGCCCGGCGCCTTGAGCGACGACCTTGCCAAAATACCCCACTGCGGCTGAGAGTCCGATTACTGTGCCGATAAAGCCCAGTACTGGTATGGCCCAAATAAAGCCCTTCAAGACAGTATATGACGAGGTCAGAAAATTGTCATCGTTCTCGGCCTGGGTATTTAAACACTCCGCCACTGCTGAGACGCTGCCGAGGTTTTTCAGGTTAGACAAGGCCCGTTCGAGTCTGTCCAGCAAGACGAAGTGCCGGGCGGAATCAGCCAAGCGGTAGATGTTCTCTAGGATTTCCCGGGCAGTCAGCGGCGAGAGGACGAAGTTTGGATCATTGGGAAGAATTTTCAGCTGTAATGCCTGCCGCTGGACCGAGAGTTTTTGGTTCTTGACCAGCAGAATCGCCACCGACCAGCCAGTGAAAAATATGGTGAAATATGGAATCATCGAGCGGTTTTCCGTTCCGCCGTGGAAGAACATATCGACCACCTGCCAGCCGTGGTTACGGAAGGGTAGCAGGCAGGCATAAAAAATGGCCATCAACAGTGCCCCGATGATAAACGTGAAGACAAAATTAACCCCGGTGAATTTCTTACTGGAGAAGCCGCAAATGCGCTCGATGTCGCTTTTTTCCCAACAGATTTTCTCTCGTTCCTGCATCTATTACTCCCAGAATTTCCAGCCGGTCACGATACCGGCCAAGGCCCAAGCATTGAGGGTCAGCAGTATAGCTGACAGCCAGACTGCGGTGCGTGGTTTGCAACCCGCAAAACTGATATAGGTAATGCGCAAAGCAGTCAAGCTATTGGCGAGAAAAAAACTGCTGCAAAAAAATAGCAGCCCGACTAGCATTGTCCGCATTGCCGTGCCGGCGAGGTCGTATCCTCGCAGCAGCGCCAGGGCGCAAACATATCCGCCGGCGAGGTTGAGCAACAGCACCGCGGCACCGAGGCAGTTGCTGCTGAGTTCTTGCTTTTGCCAGCTTCCTCCCCAGAGTAAACGCAGTGATAGGCTGGCGGCAGGCAGACAAATGGCCCAGCAGGTAGCTACTAGCAAGCTGCGCCAAGCTATGCTCCAGGCAGAATAGTCGTTGCAGAATACTTGGGGGAAAATGGCACTGAAAGCACAAGTGAGCACCACCGCCAAGGCGGTCAGGCTGGCAAAAGCCAGCCATTCGCCAGACGAGCCGTATCGCTGGTGAATTTTAGGTAGGTTGTCACTGCTGTTCCAAGCCAGGGAGATGGCGTCGCCAAGCTGTCGGGCCAGCGAAGTATCTATTGGCAGAGTGGGACAGGATTCGGGTACAAATTCGTTGGCTGCTGGCGGCGTGGGTATGGCTCCCATAGTTGGCTGAACGGCAGCCAGTATTGGCGCGGGTGCAGGGGTGGCCGGCAACTCCCCGAGTAATGATAAATCAGGAACGTCGGCGGGTATGAAGCGGGCATTGAGCCAGGAAACTTGACCGATCCCTTGCCAGTCTTTCTTGTCCAGAGAAATGGCGTCTTGCGCCGAGAGATTGCCCGCACGAAGCCATAATAAGATTTTTGCGGGTGGGAATGGCCCGCTGATAATGCCGTCGCGCTGCAGGTAGAATTGTTTATTCATAAGCAGAGATGAAGATAATGTTGGTACCGGTATTAAGGCTGCGCGTTAACAACCACAAAAAGTCCGCGGGGGGGGTTATTTTGCTTCTTCCAGGATTCGCTTGTAATTAGCGGCCATACCAGCGCAATCACTGGTAATGGCAAGCCAGTTCAGGCCGCGCTTCTGCCAAGTTGTGTAGGGCGTTGAGGCCGTTCCGAGGCTGATACCAGCGATCAGAGTCTTCGTGCAGATTTCCTCAATCACTTTGACCACTTCGGGGTCATCGCACTGATTGAGTTTGCCCATCGAGCCAGAGAGGTCACACGGGCCAATACAGATGCTGTCGATGCCGGGCACTCGTAAAATCGCATCCAGGTTCTGAACAGCATCGATATGCTCGATCTGAATGATGACCATCGGCTCTGAATCCGACCTGGAGAGGTATTCGGCGAACGCCATTTTGCCGTACTGGTTGGCTCGGCGGACGCCACAACCGCGTCGCCCGCGCGGCGGGTATTTACAGGCCGCGACGGCCGCAGCGGCTTCGTCAGCGGTACAGACCATCGGGATGATGACTCCGGCTGGGGCCAGGTCGAGCACCGGTTTGATAATCGCGAAGTCGTTCCAGGCGACACGCACCAGCGGTGCGCAGTCGGTCCCTCGCACCGCCATAATATGGCCCTGGATATTTTCAAGCGAGAAAGGCGCGTGCTCGGCATCAATCCAAGTAAAATCCATACCGCAATCGCCGGCAAGTTCGCTGACAATGGGGTCAGATAAAGTAATGACTGTCCCGACGCATAACCGCCCAGCCGATAACTTCGACTTGAATTTTTCCAGGTTGTTGATTTCCATCTTCTTATACCCTCGGTATATTTTTTGCCCCAGCGCGGCGAAGAGACCCTCGTTTAGGCTATGTTTGGTTGACAGCAGCACAATTGCAGCATATCTGCAAGACGATTACACTCATTTGCCAGAATTCTAATATACAGTCGTTATAAATAATAGTCTAATCAGATAACCAAACAAACAACAAAGCACTCGAGACCTTTCCGTCGCAGGATGAGTTGTTTTTATGCTATCTGTGGCTATATTTGCACAAAGACAGTTGCTGGCCGGACACGCCGCCGGCGAGACGACGGCAAGACATCTTTAGGCTATGGGCACAGACAAGAACAATCACATTCTGCACGTTGATATGGATGCGTTCTTTGCCTCGGTGGAGCAACTGGATCATCCCGAATGGCGGGGCTACCCGGTGATAGTCGGAGCGCCACCAGACAAACGTGGCGTTGTCTCGACCTGCTCTTATGAAGCTAGGCGTTACGGTGTGCATTCAGCGATGCCTTCGCGTACGGCTTACCGCCTTTGTCCGGAGGGAATCTTTGTCCCCGGACGTTATGAGCGCTATGCGGAAATTTCGCAG
>CAZUCG010000149.1:0-6663 GCA_964619145.1 uncultured Lentisphaeraceae bacterium
CTGCCGACAACTCGGCGATGCTTCTGAGGTTGGCTTCAGCAGCTTCAGCAATCTGCCAATCGGCCATTTTGGTGGGGTCTAGTAGTGTTGAGCTCATAGTGGTGTTCTTTTGCTTTAGACGATGAATTTTTGCTACGTACTTCCGAGAGATATTATTATTCGCTGGTCAACGACTGGAGCTTCGCGATATCCAGGCTGATCTTGTCGCCAGGCTGCAAGCCCAGCTGAGCAATCATCCCGGCGCGAAATTCCAGGGCGATAAGAGCCTCTTCGTGGCTGCTATAATATGGCAATCTACTCTCGTATTCTGCCTCAGATTCCCCTTGCCGCTGTGGCGGCTGGGCAGGCATTTGCCAGGCTTTGAGAACCACGCCCTGCTGGTTTAAAAACACTACATCCAAAGGGATTAGAGTGTTTTTCATCCAGAAATGCAAGACTCTGGCTTGTGGGAAGACAAAAATCATCCCTTCCTCCTCGGCCAATTCTTTGCGATACATCAGCCCTCTAGCCCGTTCACTGTTGGTCAAGGCCAACTCCATTTGAGGAAAAATGACCTCACCGATTTGTAGCGGCCAGAATTGTGGGCGTTCTTTTTCTTTGGCTTGGACCGCCAAGCAGAGCAGCAGAAAAGTAAAAAAAAGATTCTTCATTCGGCAAAATACCTCGCTTCCAACATAATGCATAAACAATGGTAAATCGGCAAGTGATATTCCTGGGCCCGGTATGTCTCTTTGGCAGGGACCCGGATACAGACCTCAGACAATTTCGCCAGTTGCCCGCCCTGCTCCGCAGTCAGACCAAGACAACGCATTTTGCGCTGTCGGGCGACCGCCACGGCATAGCGGACATTGGCGGCATTGCCAGAGGTCGAGATGCCGATCAACACATCGCCGGGCTGTCCCAGCGCGAACAGCTGTTGGGCCGGCCCTAAATCAGCACCTAGGTCATTGGCCACAGCGCTATTGATTGCCAGCTGGCTCATCAGACAAACAGCCCGCAAGCCGTACTGCAGGCGATCAGCCAGCAGGTTACCATCGGGGCCAAGCGCGGCAAAAGCCGCCCGATCTTGGGGATTAAGCGGGCGTTTCCTGACAAATCCTTTCAGCAATTCTCCCACGATATGTTCAGCATCTGCGGCACTGCCACCATTACCGCAGGTAAAGACGCAACCGCCGTGGTCGTAGCAGTCTGCCAGGATTTGATAAGCGGCGAGGATATCATCACGGCAGACTGCCAGTTCTGGAAAGCGCAGCAGCAGCTCAGCTAAATTACTCAAATCATTCCGCATATTATTGTTCTCCCTGAGTGCCCTGAGTCGAATTCTCTACACTGTTTTTCAAACGAACCTGCAAGACCGCAATTTCAGCCGGGGTGACGCCATCGATGCGCGAGGCCTGCCCCAGATTCAAGGGGCGGCGCTTCTCCAGCTTGCTCCGGGCCTCAATGCTGAGGCCTGTAAAAGCGTAGGAAAAATCCTCCGGGATGCGCCATTTATCGAGCTTCCGCAAAGTCTGTGCCTGTCGTTCCTGGTGGGCGATATATCCTTCGTAGCGTGCTTCGATATTCAGCTGTTCTTGTACTCGAGCCGGGAGGCGCGGCAATTGTGAGTGTTGCGCATAGTCAAAGTCGGGACGTGCCATCATTTTCCAAACAGAGTGGCCTGGCGACAGTGAAATCTGCAGCAGTTGTTTTTTAGCGACAGCGATCTCCGCCTCTAGTTTCTCGACCGCCTGCAGCGCTTGATAGCTGAGCAGGCCGAATTGGTAGCCAATTTTACTCAAGCGTCGGTCGGCATTGTCCTGTCGTAGGCTGAGCCGATACTCCGCCCGGCTGGTGAACAGGCGATACGGCTCCACAATATCCTTAGTCACTAAGTCATCGATCATCACACCGATATAACTCTGTTCACGACCTAATTGCAATGGCTCACCCAGGTTCCCAGCCTGACGAGCGGCATTCAAGCCAGCCAGGAGGCCTTGTCCAGCCGCTTCTTCGTAGCCGCTGGTGCCATTGATTTGACCGGCCAGAAAAAGATTCGGCCAAT
Source organism: uncultured Lentisphaeraceae bacterium (assembly GCA_964619145.1). Lineage (GTDB taxonomy): Bacteria > Verrucomicrobiota > Lentisphaeria > Oligosphaerales > Oligosphaeraceae > JAAZIZ01. The sequence continues at coordinate 2,045 of CAZUCG010000149.1, forward strand.
TCCGCAAAGCCAGACTCGGCAGAAGCTGATGCGGGAGCACGAAATCGTATTCGATAGCATACGCATAGCGCGAGATGAAGGCCTTCTCCAGCCCCGGCAACGAGCGTATCATCAGCCATTGTACATCTACCGGCATACTAGTAGAGATGCCATTGAGATAATATTCATCGGTGGAATCACCTTCCGGCTCCAAATACACGTGATGCCGGGGACGGTCAGCAAAACGCACGACCTTGTCTTCAAAAGACGGGCAATAACGCGCACCAGTGCCGGAAATTTTCCCTGAGTACATCGGTGAGCGGGAGAGGTTCTCCCGCACCACCCGAGCAGTCTCCTCTGTTGAGTAGGTGATATAGCAAGGCCGTTGCGCTAACTGCAACTGCTCGAAAACTGGCAAATCCAGAGTTTTTTCCCGGAAAGAGAAGCGCCGTTTCTGCTGATCTGGCTGTTGCGTCGTCAGCGACGCTAGATCAATGGTGCGGCCCAAGATTCTGGCCGGGGTGCCAGTTTTCAACCGCCCCATTTCCAAGTGCAGGGTGTTGCGCAGGCAATCCGACAACAGATAAGCCGCGGCCTCGCCAGCCCGTCCGCCAGCCTTGGTAGTCAGGCCAAAATGCAGCTTCCCGCCCAAAAACGTCCCGGTCGCCAACACCAGGCTACGGCAATGCATAATGTCGCCAAACTCTGTCTTGACGCCAGTTATCTGACCATTACTGGTGCAGATTCCCACCACCTCGGCTTGGTGAATGACGAGATTCGCTTGACGCTCCAAAACTAATTTCATCCGGCCGCTGTAGAGGGGGCGGTCACATTGCGCGCGCGGCGACTGTGCAGCTGCGCCCTTGGAGTCATTAAGCATCCGGAACTGGATGGTGGTCGCGTCGGCATTGAGGGCCATTTCCCCGCCCAAGGCGTCGATTTCGCGCACCACCTGCCCCTTGGCAATGCCGCCAATAGCCGGATTGCAAGACATCTGGGCGATGTGGTCATTATTCAAGGTCAACAGCAGCGTCTGCGCTCCGACCTTGGCAGCTGCCAGGGCGGCTTCACAGCCAGCGTGCCCGCCACCCACGACAATAACATCAAAGCAGAAAGCCATTTTGATTACTCTCTTATCGTCAAAGTGCCATAAAACCACTCCAAGTATGCCTTTAGCCACTGCATCTGGGGACGGTGGTTTCGCCGGCAGAACCAACCATTTTGCAGAATTACCCAACCGGACAGCATCTCGCGGCGCAATTGTTCGGAGATTTTATCGATTTGCAGTTCCAGCATCGCCTGTGGTATTGGTGCCTCGTAATCCTCGCCATAATTGTGCATAAACACCCCCTGCAAAAGAGGCTTGCCGTACAGTTTGCGTAGATAACGGACGTCTTCCGGGTATTGTGCACGCCAATAATGGTCACTCGACACCCAGACCCAATAATTGATAACATCAAAATAATCAAGAAATGGCAGCAGTTCTTTCTGGTCTTGGTGGGAGTAGCGCACCAAGTAGAGCTTCAAGGCTGGGTTCTCGCTTTTCAACGCTTGGTACACCTCGCGCAGTTCAGCTGGCTGCATATCGTCACTCGGCCCGCCGATGCAACGGAAATCATCGATAATGGCGCCAGTCACATTCGGATGGGTTTTGGAAAAAGCAGAGACTGCTGCCGCGGTTTCCGCATAGCGTCCGTGTTCCAAGCCACAGACTACTTGTTTGCAATCATTAACGTATTGGAACAAATCATCGTTCAGGTTTTCCAATTTGGTAGTGGAATCCATAAACACCACATTGTCAGCCCCCAAGTACTTGGCACCTGTTTCTAGGCTGCAGTATGTATCCCCGCCCACGAACATCATCGGTCCAGGGACCTTATCCAAGACGTAACCCCAAACCCATAAATTGTTATTCATTTGTACTCCTGTGTTGGGAATTTAGCTGGGCCAAACTCTATTGGCTCAAGGGAAACAACAATGTCATTATATTTTCTATGGGCCGCGGGGCAGGCTGTTGTAAAGCAGCACTAGCCATTCACCAATGCCAGAAAAAACCATCTGGATAGCCACTGTCACCACGATCAAGCCGGTAATACGAATCAAAGGACCGGCCAAACGCATTTTCAGCAGCAGCCGATTGATGGGCATTGCACAAATCATCAGGCTGAAATTAATCAGTATCGCCAAAGAAGCCACCGTGATACAATGCCAGTAGCCTTGTTCCGCGGCCAACGACAAGGCGATGGTGATGGTTCCTGGACCGGAAATCAACGGCGCAGCCAATGGGATGATGGACAACTCGGTGAAACTCACCGGACCGGGGCCCTTTTTTTGTTGAAAGAAGCGCCCTTCTCGCACCGCCAGCCAGCCAGTAAAAAAGAGAATTATCCCCCCCGAGGCGCGTAAGGAATACATCTCAACTCGGAAGAACTCGCTCAGGACGACCTGCCCTAGCAAGGCAAACGTCAACAGCATCAACCAAGCCACCAAGCTCGATTTCCAACTCAATTCCCAAATTTGCTGAAAACTCAAAGACGGCTCATAGGCAGACAAAAACAGAATTTTGCTAGCTGGATTCAAGACCGCCAAGAAGTAAAGTGTATTCTCAAAAATCTGTATTCCGGGAATTACCATCGTCACTGCCCAACTCTATTTGACTGCTAGTGGATAAAAGAATCACTGCTCTTGTTTTTTGTGGCAAGGCATTTTAGACCTGCCTTCTGAAAGTAAGGATTGCTGTTCCAGGCAGTTAGTTCAGAAATGTTTTAGAGCGCCAGCAGTGCGTTGGCACCGCTCAATGCCCCGCGGTCGCCATTTTTGACCATCTGCAGAAGGCAGGCTACTTCGGGGTGATACTCTCCGAAACAGCGTTCAACCAGACACAGACGCCGGTGGTCCTGCTGGGCGTCGCGCAACAGCAGGTAACTTATCAAGACCAAAGTTTGCATCCGCACCAACTTCCGAGCCATCAAGTCAAAGAAATCATTGTCTGATTTTTTTTCTACAATCAAGACCGCTTCGGTGAGCTGTTGCCGGGCTGTGGCTGCCTCTGCCGCCAATTCAGCCAATCGGCCAACAAAAGGCAGATCGGCAATATTCTGTAGCAGCGGTTCCAGCACTCGCTGCATTACAGGGCCAATCGCGGCGATAACTTGCATCTGGGTCGTACCTTCGTAGATATTGGTAATTCTGGCATCACGATAATGCCGTTCAACTGAGTTATTTCGCATATACCCCTTGCCACCAAGACATTGGATGCTATCATAGCAGACTTGATTACACATCTCAGTATTAAAGGCCTTGGCCAACGGCGTCAGTGCGGACGCCAATTTGCTGGCGGCTCGCTCCTTTTCTCGCTCATCCTGGTTACCGACGCCACGGTTCTGCCGGTCCAAATAGCAATCGCGCAAATCGACGTGTTTGCAAGTCTCATACAACAGCGTCCGGCCAGCCATAATATTGGCTTTCATTCTAGTCAGCATCTCTTGGACGGGCGGCAATTCTGCTAGCGGCTTGCCAAATTGCTGCCGTTCGGCAGTATGTTCTAAAGCTGCTCGCAAAGACGCCTCCGCAATTCCCACAGCTTGGGCAGAAATCGCCAGGCGCGCGCCATTCATCAGCGACATCACATACTTGGTCAAGCCGCGGCGGCGTTGGCCGATCAACTCGGCTGGGACGTTATTAAAAATCAGCTCGCAGGTCGGTGAACCACGGACTCCCATCTTATCGTCGATGCTGTTGACCCTCAATTGCGGGCAGCGCTCGACAACAAACATCGACAATCCTCGGCCATCGCTGGTATCCGGTTCAGACCTAGCCAGTACCAACAGTACTGCGGCTCGTCCATTAGTGATAAAGCGTTTCTTGCCATTCAGCAACCACTGGCCGCTCTGCTGGCAATAAATCGCGCTCGTCTGCACAGCTTGCAAATCGCTGCCGGCTTGCGGCTCCGTCAAAGCCATCGCGCCATCGATCTCGCCGCTGGCGAAGCGTGGCAAGAACTTCTGCTGTTGCTCAGGCGAACCAAAACGATAAATTGTTTCAGCTATCTCCTGTAAGCCAAAAAGGTTCTGCAAGCTAGCATCGGCACGAGAAACCATCTCGGTCATCATCGAGTAAACGCTGACCGGTAAATTCAGTCCACCAAATTCGTAAAACAGGGTCACGCCCATTAAACCCGCGGCCGAGAGGTCTTGCAGATTATCCTTCGTCCCCGGCGCATAGCTAACCTCACCATTATTAAAGGCCGCACCTTCACGGTCAACCAAACTGGCTCGCGGAGCAATGCGCTCAGCACAGAGCCGGCCTAAATTTAGCAAGCGCGTATGTATTTGTTGGCTGGCGGCAGCGAAGTCGGTTGGAGCATTGGCATACTTACTGCAGAGGCGATAATCTTCTTCACGCAAAGAAATCACTTCAGCGAGATTCACATTCTGTAAATGAAAGAAGATATCGTTGTTGTCAGTAAAAAAATTCCCGGCCATACTTATTCACCTCAAATTTTTTTGTTTTTGTGTCAACATCTAACTCAACAGGTACTTTCAAACCAGGAAAATCCAAAGTAGCTTCATTTATTTTTTGTATAACTTGATTTATTGGGATTCCCGCTGGACCCAATTTCTGGCTTAAAGCAGGACCAG
>CAZUCG010000150.1:0-2187 GCA_964619145.1 uncultured Lentisphaeraceae bacterium
ACAGAGGGCAATTTCGTTACAGCGATCCCTTTTCGGACATAAGCGGCAGTCCGCCCACACTTTTTGAGGAAAATAATCATTTGAGACAATTTTAAAGCCCGAGCGCAAAAACAGGTTCGGCCGCACCGTCAAAGTAAAGACCATCTTGCCCTGCTGCTGAATAGCCATAGCCACGGCCCGCTCCACCAGTCGGCTACCCAAGCCCTGCCCGGCATAAGCAGCTGCGACAGCCAAGGAGCGTATTTCGTGCAAGCCATCGCCAAAATCACGCAAGGCCACCGTGCCAGCTAGGTCTTGACCAGCCCGAGCGACCAGGAAATTCGCCAGATACTGCCGGATATTCTCTTGTGAACGCGGCAGTATGACTTCCGAATCCACGGAAGGTAGCAGCAATTGATAAATATCTTCGACGTCCTGTTCTTGAGCAAAACAAATCTTGATAGCGTTTTCAGTCATAGAGGTATTCTTTCGCATTTACAGCACCAGGAAACAAACTAGGATTGCCATAACTCAGCCGGCAGCGTTATTCTAAAAAATTGCCGATAGCGCGGAATTTCTGATAACGGTCTTCCTGCAGATTTTTCGCTGAGAGCTGGCAGAGTTCCGCCAAATGGCGTTCCAAAGCGACCCCCAAGTTCTGCGCCGTCTGGTCATAATCTCGGTGCGCGCCACCTAGCGGCCCAGGAATGACTTCATCAAGTACGCCGAGTTCCAAGAGATCCTGGCCAGTTATCTTCAGCGCTTCGGCCGCCTTCTGGATAGCTTCAACATTGCGCCAGAGAATTGCAGCACAGCCTTCAGGAGTAATCACCGAAAAATAGGCATTCTCTAAAATCAAAATACGGTTAGCAATACTAATTCCCAAGGCGCCGCCACTGCCACCCTCGCCAGTAATAACGCTGACGATAGGCACTGACAAGCGGAACATATCACGAAGATTAACCGCTATGGCCTCACCGATATGGCGCTCTTCCGCAGCGATGCCCGGATACGCGCCGGCAGTATCTACCAAGGTGACAATCGGACAACGGGCCTTGTCGGCCAAACGCATCAGACGCATCGCTTTGCGATATCCCTCCGGATGCGCACAGCCAAAATTTGTCTCCATATTGTCTTTCAAATTTCGGCCTTTACGAGTGGCGATCAGCATCACCCGTCGTTTGCCCAAGTAGGCAAAGCCACCGAAGATGGCGTGGTCATCCGCGAAACGACGATCGCCATGCAATTCCAAAAAATGCTTAAAAATCCGCTCCACATAATCCTGTGGATAAGGCCGCAGCGGGTGCCGAGCCAAAGCGACTTTTTCCATCGCAGTCAGATTTTGGAAAAAAAGCTCCTTGACAAATTCGATTTTTTCCTGCAGAAGTTTGATGCCGAGATTTAAATTAGCATCATTGCTATGCTTGAGCTGAGATAACTGGCTGATTTTCTCTTCCAGCTCCAATAGCGGTTTTTCAAAATCCAGATTGACAGCCATTTGTGTTGCACTTATTTTAGTTATTATGATATTATTTACTATTCCTGCAGCAGCACTTTAACTGGCGGAGCAGTGCCGCCGGGCTCAGGAATAAAATCGAAGAGTTCCTCGATTTCTTCATTACGCATCCGCATACAACCCGCACTCGCCCCCGTACCCACGGTCTCTGGCTCCCAAGTGCCGTGGATACCATAACCCACCAAGGATGAATCCGTACCTAAGTCCGGTGTCAGTCCCAGCCAGTGCGTGCCCAGTACATTATCAGGGTGACCGTACGGAATTTTCTTGCCAGGCGGTGTCCAGGCAGGATGCATAATACGGCTATTGATCACAAACCTCCCGTTCGGGGTGCGGTTCTCACGGCCGATGCCCACCTGATAAAAGCGGTACAGCTCACCGTCACGATACAACAACAACAGGTACTGCTGCTTCAAAACCCGGATACTCCAAGCGCCCTTAAGGTAGAATAAGGCCCGCCCTTGGTGGATTACCGGATTCTGCTCCGTCATATTGTTGATCCGCTTCAACGCCTCAACACTAGTATAAAATTTCGTGGCCAGCTTGCTGAGGTTATCGCCAGGACGGATGATATAGCGGACTTTCTCCGCGCACGGGGCGCCTTCATTCATAAACCGTCGGTTGGCCTCGTTGATGACATCCGCCGCCTGAAACCAATAGCGATCAAATTCCACCAGATTAGGCTGTTTGAG
>CAZUCG010000150.1:2287-3850 GCA_964619145.1 uncultured Lentisphaeraceae bacterium
GCAATGACCACAATGATAATCAGCGGATATTTGAAATACCAAAACATCAGATTCTCCTTTCGGTCTACTCGTTTGCCTAAATGTGACTCTTGGGCGTTGTCAATTAAGATGCACTTTTAGGGAGTGAAGAACCGGGCATAGCTAACAGCGGGTGGGATAATTTAAAATACAGCACCCCAAGCTGACACTACGCCCGCAGAGAAATGTTTCCAGCCGAAAGATCACTGGCTACTGTGACAGCATCTCGTTGATGGCCGCCGCAGCCCGTCGCCCCTGCCCCATAGCCAAGATGACTGTGGCCGCGCCCAAAACGATATCACCGCCAGCAAAGACTTTGGGCAACGTTGTCCGCCCCTCTTCGTCGCAAATCAAATTACCCCATTTGTTGAATTCCAGGCCAGTGGTAGTCTGCTGAATCAGTGGATTAGAACTGTTGCCAATGGCCACAATGACTGCGTCAACCGGCAAAATGTATTCACTGCCAGGGATTGCCACCGGTGAGCGCCGGCCAGAAGCATCCGGCTCGCCGAGTTCATAGCATAAACATTCGACTGAAGTAACGAAGCCCTGTTCGTTGCCCAAAATGCGCTTGGCATTGCGTAACAGGTGGAACTGCACGCCCTCTTCCTTGGCGTGTGCGACTTCTTCCACCCGAGCCGGCATTTCCTTTTCGCTACGGCGATAAATCAGATGCACTTCGTCTGCACCGAGCCGCAAAGCCGTCCTAGCGGCATCCATCGCGACATTGCCACCACCCAGCACGGCTACGCGTTTGGCCTCGACAATCGGCGTAGCAGCCACGCCGCGTTCATAAGCTTTCAACAAATTCGCGCGAGTCAAATACTCGTTGGCCGAAAAAACCCCGACCAGATTTTCACCCTCGATGCCCATAAAATTCGGTAAGCCGGCACCAATGCCTATGAAGGCGGCATCGTAGCCATCTTTTTCCAGTAACGACTGCAAAGGCCGGGTCCGTCCGACCAAGAAGTTCGGTATCAGCTCAACGCCCATTTGCCGCAAAGTCTCCACCTCGGCTTCCACAATCGCCTTCGGTAAACGAAATTCCGGGATGCCGTACAGCATTACTCCACCAAATTTGTGAAAGGCCTCAAATATGGTTACTGCGTGCCCCTCGCGGCGGCAATCTGCCGCGACCGCCAAACCGGCCGGGCCACTGCCAATCACCGCGACTTTCTTGCCAGTATCCGGCTTGCATTCTGGCAATTTGCCTGCCCCTTGCGAGCGCTCCCAATCGGCGACAAAACGTTCTAACCGACCAATGCCGACAGACTGGTCAATATCCTTCAATGCTTTACCAAGCGTGCATTGGACCTGACACTGGCTCTCTTGCGGGCAGACTCGCCCACAGACAGCTGGCAGCAGGCTACTTTCTTTAATCAAAGCAATAGCCTGGGCAAAATCCCCTGCCGCAATACTAGTGATGAAATCTCGAATCGGCAGTTGAACTGGGCAGCCCTCGACGCAGGGCTGGTTCTTACAGCGCAAGCAACGATTCGCTTCCACGATCGCTTGCTCAGCAGTAAAGCCTAAGGCGACTTCTTG
>CAZUCG010000150.1:3950-6663 GCA_964619145.1 uncultured Lentisphaeraceae bacterium
GCCTGCAGACGGCGAATCATACCATCGAAATCGACCTTCAGGCCATCGAATTCAGGACCATCCACGCAGACAAATTTTGTCTCTCCGCCGACTGTCACACGACATCCACCACACATACCAGTACCATCGACCATAATCGTGTTCAAGGATACTGTGATGGGGACCGAAAAAGGCCGCACCGTCTCAACGCAAAATTTCATCATAATCGGCGGTCCGATTGCGACAATCAGATTCGGTTTTTCTGCCGCCTGACAAATTTCCTGCAGCGGCTCAGTCACCAACGCCTTGCGGCCGGCACTGCCATCATCGGTACAAACGATCAATTCATCAGCGAAAGAAGCGAACTGCTTCTCCAGGATAATCAGCTCACGACTTCGCGCTCCCAGGATGCAAGTCAAGCGATTACCAGCCTCCTTGAAAGCACTGGCAATCGGGCGCAGCGGCGCCACGCCAACCCCGCCGCCAACGCAGACCACGTGGCCGACTTTTTCGATTTGGGTTGGACGGCCCAATGGGCCAACCAACACTGCCAGCTCACCACCAACAGGCAATTCCGCCAAGAGTTTAGTCGTAAAGCCGACTGACTGAAAAATGACAGTAATACTGCCCTCATCGGTATCAGCATCTGCGATAGTCAAAGGGATACGCTCACCGTAATCGTGATTCAAGGAAAGCAAAATAAACTGCCCAGGCTTGCGCTCAGCAGCAATATGTGGGGCCAGGATGCGCAGCAAAAACACATTGGCCGACAATTGCTCCTTATAAAGGATGGTATAGGGTTTTATAGTCATGGTTAAATTGTAGTTTTTAGTTTTAATGCCAGGAACTACAGTCCTTGATACAGAGGGTGATGGCGGCAAAAGCGACAGCTCTGATAAAGATTCAGAAGTGATCACATTGAGAGCAAATTGCAAACGCGTAGTTTCTAGAATATAATGCCTCGCTTCTGAAATTCACGTCTGAACGGCTTTTTCGGGCTGCTTTTTTTCTTTTAAATAAAACATCCCCGGCCTTTTCCAATAATAGCGACAGCAACAACAAGCGCGTGGCTCTGCTTTAGCGCACTTGTTGTTTGGCCGCAAGCAGCAAACGATGTTCAAGAATGCTTGCCTTGCCCTTTAATCCCTTGGCAATAGCCAAGCTGGCAGCAGGCAGCAGCGGTCGTCAGTAGCAAATGAACCCCGCCACCTGAACAACCGCCCGAATGCCTACTGACTTATTAGTTTCTGGGGAGCATCACCGAATACACTCATATCTGGCCCGATATTACTGCCGTTGCGACCTTTGCCCAGTGCTGGGGAATCCGCCCCAACCGCGAAATGCCATTCACTCAAATCGCCAAATTTCGGATCGACAAGCAAACTATTTTTGTCGAAGCCGTATTTAGCGCTTGCTTCAGCAAGGGTATTGGCAATATCTTCGGGCATTGGCCGGAAGGGCGCGCTATAACGACCGCCCCCGCCAGTGATTTGGCTGATTCGCGGGGCCGGATTCTCGGTATTCCAATGGATGTTGTAGTCACAGTAGATATTTGGCCCATAAGTGCCAAAGCTAGTCCCAGGAGTCCCGACTGCACCGCGTAAATTATGGAAGATGTTATTGTAAACGGAAATTTGTGCATCCTGCTCACAGCCCAGATGGATAGCGTTAGTGCCAATCGCGGTAAAGGCGCAATTGGTAATTTCGACATTGTTGCTCCAATTGCGCAGCCAAATGCCGTGAAATCCGCTGTGGAACACACAATTTTTCACAGTCAAATCTTGAATTTTGCCAGTGCCCAGCAACTGGATATTGGAACAACTAGCCGTACCACGCGTAAAATTACAGTTAAAAAGACAATTACTGACCCTGACATTTTGACTGTCGGAAATAATCAGCGCGCTGACGGCTGCTGAATAGCGCAAGCCGACAAAAGACAGACCCTCGAGAACTACATCTTTGACCTGATTGAGTTTCAATGCATAGTCGAATAAATAAGCCGCGTTGAGACAAGCAGTGCCTGGCTGCTCCGCTTTGATGCTCACGCCATCAAGATGCAAATCCAACTGCTCGGTATAAGTCCCGGGCGCCAAAATAATCGTATCGCCGCCGCGACAAAGTGCCAAGGCAGCTGCGACGCTGCGCTTGGCCTGACCAGCCCCCAAGCCGCTGTTGCCGTCACTGCCAGTCAATGCATCAATGTAATAAGTCTGCTTGCTGGGCAGCATCTCAGTAGGAGTCAAAAAAGAAATTTGCTGTTTCAAAGCCTTTTGCTCACCCAAGGGATAAAAATACAGGTCGACTTTATAGCCCGTACCCGGCTTCAGATCGTGCAGAAAGGCCTGTCCGCTCGTTTGTTTGTAATTGCCTTGCTGCACACTGACAGCTGCAGCACCGAGATTAGGCCGTACGTTGACCGTGTCAGCATAGCCGTTGGGAGTCGTCCAACTAACCTTAACCAAGTTCGGCTGAATGGCCTCTGCCTTCAAGTTAGCAATCTGCAGGGGTTCTTTCACAACCATTGTTGGACGCCCGCCAATGGCCGTAGCTCCCCCCAAGCCGGCCTGAGCCAGGGCACAGTCTGCCGGCAAACGGAAATCAGGCTTAAGAGTCACCACGGCTGCAAAACTCGGATGGGCTTCAGGATATTGCCCTTTCCAGAGGCTAAATGCTTTGGGACTGTCCACGAAAGCATTGTTCTCACTGATCAGCAGCACCTTGGCACCCTGAACCG
>CAZUCG010000151.1:0-6616 GCA_964619145.1 uncultured Lentisphaeraceae bacterium
AATGCAACGGCTTAGAAATTGCCAATGAAAAAGGAAAATCAGGACGACAAGTGAACCACGCATGGCTTTCCTGGCGCGGGCTACCGATTTATCGTTTTTCTTGATGACGCAGACACGGCACGGCAACGTCTCTCCAAGAATCTTGCCATGAATGAACAGCTCGGCCTCACCGCATATCCCCTCAATGGGATGCGCTTGAAAAACTGTTTAATATTGAAGGCACTCTCATCCTTATTGAACAGAGGAAGTGCGTTGCTGTACCAGCAGGCGCGGGCGTATCCGCCCCACCCTCTGTCATTTACTTGAAGCAGTTAAATTTGCTGAATCCTCTGTCAACTGCCATAACAATGGTATAAACTATAGACAACTCAATTCAATCTGGAAGGGACTAAAACAAATTAGTGCTTATGGGGGCTCAGGGGCTCTGTTTCTACCAGAGTGAACAGCTACTCACCAACCCTTCTTGCGCCGATTCGTGAAAAACTTAAAAATAAACTGAATGGCACTGAAAGGAATTTCTCAGACGTGGAGAAACTCCATTCCAATCCTGGATTTTTTATAGGATGAATTGATGAGTTTAAGCAAGCAGTGGATTACAAAGGGTTTTGAGGCCTTTCGCCGTGGTACCTTTGGAAATAGTGGGCATAATCTCTATGTCTCGAAGGGCGGGATTTTGCAACGGATTTTTCAATATGACCTGAACCAGAACGGCTATTTTGATCTAGTATTTGCGAATTGCCAGAACCACCATGAAGCGGCTCCATCTTATGTATATACCTTATCCGGGCAGCGTGAAGAACTGCCCGGGCAAGGGGCTCTCTGTGGCATGGCTGTTGATCTGACCAGCAGTGGATACAAGGACTTGGTCGTCACCGGATATTACGATATGGCCGCGCCGTTTGCATCAACGGATATCTATTTTGGTTCTCCCGAGGGGTATTCCGAAAATCGACATATTCGCATACCGACTCCCTATGCGGAGGATTGCTGTAATGGCGATTTCAACGGGAGCGGAAAACCTGCTCTTGCTTTTGCTATGCCAACCTACCACACAGTACGTGTTTTTTATCCAACTGAACTGGGAATTGAATGGGCTCGGTATGTCGATCTGCCAATCACCTGCAACCTAGTCACTGCATGCGATCTTGATGGCGATGGTTTCGATGAGTTGATCGTGCGAAAAAATGATTCTACGAAGACAACAATTTACTGGGGAGGAAAAGACGGCCTCTGTGAAAATCGTTGCACAATTTTGCCTGAACTGCCAGCCAATGAAATTCTGCAAGCGGAAGAAGAAAAAACCTCGCAGAGTGAGATGGAGAAAAAGTTTGATGCCCCACGACTGCTACAAGCAGTGGGCTGGAAAAAGCGTTCGTGTTTCACCCTTTCGACAGGGAAAAAATTATTATTTTATGGCTCCGGCCCGCAACGCAAAATTGATTGTGTGTTGGAGCTGGAAGTCCCCATGGCACTTGCCGTCGCCGTCGGCGATATCAATGGCGACGGCTACGAAGATCTGGCTGTGGCCTGTCGTGTGCGTAATCCGCAAGACAAACTCAAGCAGTGCAGTTTCATCTACTGGGGCGGGCCGGAAAACTTCAGTTTGCAACGGCGTACCCCGCTGGATACCCAGCAGGCTTGCGATGTCGACATCAGCAAACGCAAACAAGACGGCACTGCCGATGTCTTGTTCTGTCAGAGCAGCGTGGGCAAAACCTATACTAATTGTGCCCTCCTTTTCAAAGGCGAAAAAGAAGGCATCCGGAACAAACCCCTGAAGTTCACAGGCGAAGATTCATGCCGAGCCTGTTTTGTGGAAAATCCAGGCCTGGAAACGCGAATTTTTCTGGTCAATCACTATTCCCGTTCTTCAGTTGGTTTTGACAGGACTTTTATCTATTGGGGCAGTAAACAGGGCTATTCTTCTGAAAACCGTCTCGAAGTCCCTTCTTGGTGCGCAGTTGATGCATTGTATGCGGACTTGGATGACGACGGCTGGGCAGAGCTGCTGGTCTGCAACAACTCCGAAAACTCTCTTCATCTTGATCCCGGTCATCATGTACACCATTTTGGGCCGGGCGGCTTCGAGCCGGAACGCTCCTATACTCTGAAAACTGACCTCGGCTGGGGAAGCGTCGCAGGAGATTTCAACCACGATGGATATCTCGAACTAGTTAGCGTCTGCAATCACTGGAAGGATTTGCGAATTTTCTATGCTGGCCCCGATGGTTTTTCCAGATCTGAAGATATCTCACTGGACGGGAAAGGGAGCCCCCGCTGGATTTGTGCAGCCGATTTGAATCGGAATGGCTGGTTGGATCTGATTGTACCACTGATTAACACAGAACGCTCCCTGATTCTCTGGGGCGGGCCAGAGGGTTTCAACATCCAACGCAGCACAGAGTTAGCAGTTTTTTGCGGTGCCTGCGCAAGAGTAGCAGATTTAACTGGAAACGGATATCCGGATCTGCTGATCGGCAGTCATACTGAGACCCCAAGAAACGGAGAGCTGATTGCTCACCACCCGCATCATTCTTATTTGCATATTTATTGGAACGGGCCTGACGGAATAAGCGAAAACAACAAGACTGTCTTGCGAACCGACGCCTGCGATGCAATCAGCGTGGCAGATTTCAACAACGATGGTTGGCTCGACATTTTCTGCTGCAGTTATCACGGCGGGAAAGATCGGGATGTAAATTCGTTTCTCTACTGGAACCGGGAAGGATCGTTTCGTGCCTTTGACCGCCAGCTGCTTTACACACATTCTGCTTCCGGTTGTATTGCGGCTGACTTCAACGAAGATGGCTATGTTGATTTGGCCGTTGCCAATCACAAAGTTGACGGCGACCACCTTGGCTTTTCTTCCGTCTAGTGGAATGGCCCCGACGGTTTTAATTGCAAAAACCGTGTGGACCTGCCAACGGCTGGCCCACACGGCATGACTTCCTGCGAACCAGGAAATGCCTTGACTCGTGGCCCAGAGGAATTCTATGAATCCGAACCCTACCGGGCAAAGTCCGAAGTGCTGACTGCCCGAGCTAGCGTCGAAGCGAATATCCCTGCTAAAACTTGGGTTGAGATCAAACTGAGGGCGGCATCTTCCAATGAACAACTCAGCAAAACGGAATGGTGCCTGCCGGAAACTTTTACCTGTAAAAAAAACGACTGGATCCAGTATCAACTCATTTTGGGAGCGACGAATTCATTACGTACGCCACGAATTGAAAAAGTCGTCATTGAACTTGATTATTTGTCTTGAGAAAAATATACCGAGGGATCAATATGGGCAGTCTGGCCTGGCGTTATGCTGAATGGGAACGAATACATTGAAGAAATGCTCTCCCATTAACAACTAACAACTGTATTTTCCGTACTACTATCAGCCAAACTTTTGTTTTTTGGAAAAGAAATTATTTAAGCAACTCAGGCAAAGCATTGGCTGCATATATATTTGTAATACAGACTTGCGTCCCGAGTTCGTAGTTCAGCCTTCAGGCTTCCAGCCCACTTCCCTGTTCCCGGACTCTCTCCAGAAAGTAGCCGGAGCTTCCGACTCTGGACCCAGTCCCGTCCCCGACGCTCGCAAGCGACCGCCAACAGAACGGCAGATGTGCTGTCTCGATTTCTCTGTAGTGCCTATCCTGGATACCCGGTTTTGCTGAGTGCCTTTCCCCAAGCCGAAAGCCAGGGTTAGGCTTGGTTTTTTCAAGCAATTTGCACTGGATGAGAAGTCGCTGCGCGAATAATTTCGAGGTAATGAGCAATTTTTTCGGCCGGGATAAAAGTGTCGACGAAGCCAGCCGTCCGGCCTAAGCGGGAGTACTTGCTGAGGCCTAGCGGGTTGTATGGTTCGATTTCGAGTTTTTGCACATTAACCAATTCATCCGCCAAACTCCCAATGGCCTGTAGCGCTTTGGTGCTGTCATTAATTCCCGGGATGATCGGGCAGCGTAAGATTATTCGCGCCCCGGCGGCATCGAGGCGGCGCAGGTTTTCTAGTATCAGGTGGTTGTCTTTAGTAGTTATTTTAGTATGCTGAGCTGAATCCAGACTCTTTAGATCATATAAGAATAAATCTACCACTTCGACTAAGGCAGCTAATTGCTTCCAGGAGGCATATCCGCAAGTCTCCAGACAATTGTGTAATTCCCGATTTTTTGCTTGTGTCAGCAATTCCCGGACGAAAGCAAATTGCGCCAGCGGTTCACCGCCGGAAACAGTCATCCCGCCGCCGGAATTAGCATAGAAAATGCTGTCTTTGCAGACTTCTTGCAGTACTTCTTCGACCGACATATAGCTGCCGACAAATTCTAGGGCTTGCGAAAAACATCGCGTTGCACACAAGCCGCAATGCCGGCACGTAGTCCGGTCAAAGTGGTGCCGCCCTTGAGCAAATGAATGGCAATGTTCGGGGCAGGAATCAACACACCAGCCGCAGGCGAGGCATTTTTCCGGGCTGAACAGCAATTCCGGCTCGCTGGCCTGTGATTCGGGATTATGACACCAGGAACAACGTAACGGACAGCCTTTCAGAAAAACAGTGCTGCGTATGCCAGGGCCATCGTGAAGGGCGAATTTTTTAATATCGAAAATCATTCCTTGCATACTTTGCTACGCTCCAGAGTCAAAAAAAGCGATCAATAGATAGTTCGGGACAGAAATTCTTGTTGCTGTTCTGCATCCAGGGTAACAAATCGGGCTGAATAGCCATATAGGCGGACAATTAAATCCTGGTGATTCTCAGGATGTAGACAGGCATCCAGCAATTCAGCGCGGTCTAATATATTGAGTTGCAACATACCAATGCCAGACGCCGTAAAGCTTCGCAAAAAAGCGCTGATGAGCTCCGGGTTTAGGCCTTGCCGGGCCAGCGAAAGGGTTATGACTGAGTTGGCAGGATATTCCGACAAATCAAGTTTAGCCGCGTCGTTGAGTATAGATGTAACCCCAGAAGAATTATGACGCCGCGAAACGTTTAATCCCTGACTGAGAAAATCGCCTTGCCGGCGGCCATCAGGCGTAGCACGCGTCAATTTGGCCCAGCTGATTATTTCCCGATAAATATAGAGCCCGAGTTGAAAGACTCCGCCTCGTTCATTTTTCAAGCCCTTTACTGACTTGGCGATATCAGCTAGGAAACGCCGAGTCAAAGCGGCCGCATTACCTTTGCCGTCGCCGAAATGTTCCATCCGCAAGGCCGCTTGCCGCAAAACCTCATAATTATCCCAATTGGCCCGGACTGCCGTTAGTAGTTCTGCCAGAGTACAGATTTGACTGTCAAAACACAGATTTTTGATGGCCATCAGCGAATCTATAAGAATGACCAATCCGCCTAATGGCAATCCGTGCGGACTGTATTTAGCGCCTCCGGCAGTATAGTCAAGGTTGTTTTCCAGGCAGCCATCCAAGCAAGCGGAAAACAGTGGGGATGGATTGACTTCCGGCCAGACCTTGCCATTACGCGCGATAGTCTGAGCCATACGCCGAATTGAGCGAGTGGCATTATCAAGCACGATTGCATAAACGGCTGCAAAATCTTCAGCAGCATCGAGCTTAGCGAAATGCTCTCCGGTAGCAGACTCAAATTCCTGGCTAGTATGAATACTCAGATCGACGAGTCTGGCCAGGTTATAATAGCAATTGGCTCCTGCGCTATGCTCGCTGCCCTCGATGATAATTTCCCAGCAGCCGACCGCGACATAGCGCCGTGCATCGGTGAGGCTTTTGCCCGCTTTCAATTGAGCCGGAATAATACTGTCGTCATTCAGAAAAGCGAGGGTATTCCTGCCCTCTAGAAAAATTTCACTGGCGGCTTCAAGGAATGCTTGTGAGCTCTGGCTTGAAATCCGGCAGTGGATTTTGGGATAAATTAGTTTCAGTTCCCGATGTGCTTGCAGAAACATAAAAGTCAGATCATTACAGATTTCATTGCCATCGGCATCGCAACCGCCTAAAATCAGGGTATCGCCTTGTTCTCCGTAGTTGAATTGTTCCTGGCTCGGGATATCAAGATCGAGTTTGCAGTCGGTATGCAACAAGAATTGACAGATCAGTTCGTAGGCTTCCGCCTTCGTAAGTCGATTATTCGCCAAGTCATTTTCATAAAGAGAATACAGCATCCGGTCGGGATGCCCGAGTACCGACATACCAATACCGTCCATTACGGCCCCCAATTCGTGCAGGAACCACAGACAGGCCAAACCTTCATAAAAAGTTCGCGCCGCCTGCCAAGGTACGCGACGAGCCAGGCGGGCCAAGTCTGGACGCTGCTGGAATTCAGCTGTTAAAACAAATTTTTCGCTGATCCGTTTTACTGCCAGCAGGCCAGTGGCGGCGGCGGCCTGAAAAGGATTAGCTGTATCCGCCACAGTTCGCCGGTAAATCTTTTCCAGTCCGTTGTTCAGGACGTTAGTGAAGGGGAAGCAATGATGATCTGAATCACAATACATCCCGAAAGTCGAATGCAGGCCTAACTTGCCGCATTGCGCGTATTGCTGCGCATCCTCTGGTGAAACATCGTAAAAAAGGTGGCTATTGCGGCAGTGGACATAGCCGCCTGAACTCAGGCTGGTATGCCCATCATATTCGGATATTTTCAGACCCATTTCCGAAA
>CAZUCG010000152.1:0-6609 GCA_964619145.1 uncultured Lentisphaeraceae bacterium
ATAAAAGGGGCCCATATTCGCCAACTTTATTTTCGCGCCTCCTAACTTGCGCCGCAGTATGACCGTCAGCAAATACACCGATAACAAGACGATGATTAAGCGCAAGCTCGGTTTTCCGTTTTATTTAATCGATCCATTGCGCCGGAAAAAAAACATCAGCCTGCGCCGCAACCCGGTTTTCGTGGCTGAAATACGCAGTAAGATCTTCGGCAATCCCAAATTCATCATCCGGGCTTTGACACTCTGCATCTGCCTGAGCATCGGCATCCTGGCCTTGATTGCCCAGCAAGTCGGCGAGACTGACTTGGACAAAATTCGAGCTGTCGCCATCATCTTCCAGTTAGGCGTAGTGGCACTGCTGGCACCAACAGTCAGCAGCGGCAGCATTACTGATGAACGCAGCAGCGACACGCTGCTGTTGCTGCGACTCTCGCCATTGTCATCTTTCAAAGTCGTGACCGGCAAAATGAAAGCCGCCTTGCTCTACGTGATGATTTTCCTGCTGAGCAGCCTGCCGGTATTCCTGGCTCTAGTTTATCTGGAAAGCACCGCTGGTCCGAATTTCGCTGCCATCATCCCTGGCGGGCTCGACAGCGAATCCCTGCAGGTGGCGGGCATTGCCATCAAAGAGATTTTCAGCACCTATTGGCGAGTTGGGGCTTGGATCGGGGTATTGATCACCACCTGCCTAGTACTCACGGCTGGCAGCCTCTGCTCCTCTTGCTTCTCCCCTAGCACTGGCTTGGCCACAGCGGTGAGCTATTGTTTCGCTCTACTGCTTACTGCCGGCTCACTGTCGGTATTGTTGTTCAGCACTCGTATCAGCCCGACTATCCAAGCTGCATTTTTGATGTTCAATCCGTTTGTCGCGGCTTTGGAAATAACCCTGGACAACTCGATGGCCTCAAGGTTGCCAAGCCTTTTTGGCAATCGTCTTTGGCAGAACCACCTGCTGATTTTCAGCTTCCTGACCGTGATTCTGCTGGCCATTTCGGCCTGGCGGGTGCATTTCCTTTTCAAAGAGCAGAAGTAAACCTGAAATTCCTCACCCCGAGATAGGTTATCTATGTCAGCATTAGCTTCAATTTTATGCACCGCGGTGGTGCTCTTTCCCCTCTGGCAACCGATCTGGGAGCAAGAGCCTCTCAGTAGCCAGGCTATAAACATTAGCGCCAACCACGAAATCAGCACTGCCGTCTTGGCTAAGTTGCGTGAGGGCTACAAGCTCACTGATGCCAGCAGCAGAGGGCGTATCGTGGTCGACTTGGCAGAAGCGCCCATCCCGGCTAACTTGGCCTTGTTGTTAGAGTGGCTGGAACAGGAAAAAGAACCAGCTCTGCAAGCTACCTTGCTCAGACAAATAGGCCGGATGGACCTGAGCCAAATTCCACCCTCAAAGATTGCTGTATTTTTATCTAGCCAGGCCTTACCGGTAGTGGAAAGCGCCATCCAACTGTATGGTAAATTACCTGCCGCCGACTACAGCCTGCTAGAGCCGTTCCTCAGCACTTCCGCGGAAAAGCCAGTCCCGCTGGCATTGCGTTTGACTGCCTGGCAGGCATACCGCGAGCATCCCCGCAAAGCCGGTTATCTGGGCCGCAAAATCCTAGCTTATCGCCAGGATATTTCGCTGCAAGTCCAGGCCCTGGCATTGGCTACAGCTGCCACTCAAGAAAAGCGCCTGCCAGACGTCTTGGCTTGGCTGGATGAGGCAGTGAAAGGACCGGCCTGCCTGCGTCTTGAGGTCGCCCGCGACCCTTATCCAGAAACTCAAGGACGCCTGAGGCTGCTTCTGAGTGATACTGAGCCCGGCATCCGCCAAGCCATCTGTGTAGCGAACAACGGTACGCATTTGCCAGTAATTTTAACTGCCCTGCAAGACCAGGAAGCCTTTGTCCGCCTGGCTGCACTGCAAGCAGTGACTCGTTTCCAGCACCAAGACAGCCAAGGCAGCGCGGCAGCCATTCTGCTGTTTGCCGACTCGGACGCCGCTGTGCGGGCAGAAGCAGAGCACACCTTGGTCGCGCTGGCTGCTCAAACGCCGTGTACAGTCCCGCAATTACTCCTCGCCCAACTCTCGCAAAATGTCAGTACTTGCCGTCTGCACGCAATGCAAGCCTTGGCTCGTCTGCAGCACCACGACGGCGCGGCAGCCATCGCCGCGACATTGCCTCGGGAGACACTATCGGAAAATATCGCTGCAGGCTTAATTGCGCTAGGTGAACTATCCGACCAGGAGCAATACAGTGAGCTGATTCTGCCCTTGGCTAAGCATCAATCACCACAGGTCAGAGCAGCGGTAGCCTTCGCAGTGGGAAAATTACACAGCCCCGGCGGAGAGTCAGTCTTGCAGGAACTCTGCCAGGACAAGCGCAGTGAAGAAGTGCGGGAAGCTGCATTCCTGGCAATGGGGCATTTCCCACAAGGCGTTTTTGCCGAGGCCTTGTTGACCTGCCTGAAAAAGACCAGCAGCACGACAGCAATTGAGCGGCGCAATGCCGCCTGGGCGACGGGCAAGATCCTGCCTGCAAATAGCGAACAACAGCAACAGCTGCAGGCAGTGGCGCGGCGGCTGATTCTGCAGTGCACCATACCAGTCATACCCGGGATGGAACCGATGTTCGAAAGTAACGACGTAATCGGCAATGCCATCTTCAGTTTGACCAGCTTATGCCGACGCTTCCCTAAAGACCCTGTCTTCTCAGAAGCTCTGGAGAAGGTTCTGCATTTATATGAAATCCCGTGGGAAGATTATATGAACAACCCGAACAAATACCAACCCTCAGCCCAAATGGCGCCGCCTATTGACGCCACCACTAACAGCCTGGCATTTCAAGCACGGCAATGGCTGCTGGGACAGCCTTTCAGCAGCATCCCAGCGCCAGCCAGCTCATTATCCTTTAGCTACAATCAGACTAGAAGCGACCAGGAATGAAATACCTCGATTACGCCGCCGCTTGTCCAATGCGGCCGGAAATCGCCGAGAAGTATACTCATTATTGTCAACTTTATGCCGCTAACCCACATAACTTGACTAAGTTCGGGGAGTTTTGCCGGCGTGCCATCTTGACCTGCGAGCGCCGTCTGCTGGCTACCCTGAATATCTCTGAGGGAGAAGCCAACGTCATCTGGTGCGGCAGTGCCACTGAGGCGCTGAACCTAGCCATATTCGGTTTCTTGGCCGAGAAGCGTTGCCGGGTAGCGTATGACCCGACTGCTCATCCAGCGATGCTGAAGCCGCTGCAGGCCGCAGTCTATTCGCCAGAATACCTCTCCCCTTATCAGGTCAGCGCGACCGGCAAACTGCAAGCCCGCCCAGATACTTTGGCTGACTGCGGACTGCTTTGTCTTTGTCAGGTGAACAACGAAACGGGTGTCTGCCAATCCCTGCAGTCATTGCAGCCAGCCAACTTGGCACGAAGCAAACGACCAGTGCTGTGTGTGGACGCCGCCCAGAGCTATGGCAAAATCCCCATCCCTTGGACTGAGGCAGGCATTGACTTATTGGCTATTTCGGCCCACAAGATAGGCGGCCCCGCGGGTATCGGTGCGCTGGTTGTGCGCAAAGGCCTAGTCTTAAAAGGGCAAATTCTAGGCGGTGGTCAGCAACACGGCCTGCGTTCAGGCAGCATTGATACAGTAGCTGTGCAGATGTTCACCGAAGCTGCTGAAATATCTTGCCGCAATCAGACCCAGGAATACATCCGACTACTGCAGCTGAATAACTATTTGCGCGCTGCCATAACACGGTTCCCAGAGGATTTTTGCCATCTACTCTCGCCGCCAGACGCCCTGCCCCAGATACTATGCCTGGCCTTCCCCAACCGCGAAGGCGCCATAGTCGCCCGCTGGCTGGCCGAGCGCTATGACATTCTGGTCGGCAGCGGCAGCGCCTGCTCAGCAGAAAGCAAAAAACCTAGCTCTGTCCTAACGGCTATGGGATTGACAGACTCAGAAGCGCGCTCCAGCATCCGTCTCAGCCTGGGATATGCCACCCAGCAAGACGACATTGCTGCCTTTTTAGCCGCACTGCCAGCCTTGGCAACCGACTACCCATTGGCAAAATGAGCTGCAGCACCGACGCTGAAGGTATCCCGCGAATGCGCCGTTGTAATAAAAGCTAGCCAAAGAGTTAAAGATAATTTTAACCGCAAAAAACGTAAAAGAATAAGAGTAGACTTACCACCCTTCTCGTAATGATGAGCAACATCCGTTCAAAACGTAATAAGACGCTGACTCTTAGCAGCAGCGAACTTCAGGAACTGAGCAGACAACTGCCTGCCGTCACAACGACACTCACGACACCAGAAATCCTCGACCGGATTTTTTGCGCCGACATTATGTCGGCAATTGATTTTTTCCCCGCGGGTTGCGTCGATTTGCTGATCCTGGACCCGCCCTATAACTTGAACAAAGATTTCCAGGGCCGGAAATTTTCTCGTCAGAAGGACGAAGATTACCTCGTCTACCTAGAATCTTGGTTCCCGCGGGTACTGCGACTGTTGAAAGAAAATGCCAGCGTCTATCTCTGTGGCGATTGGCGCTGTTGTGCCGCGATGTACACTGTGATGTCGCGCTATCTGCAGGTCCGCAACCGTATCACCTGGCAACGTGAAAAGGGCCGCGGCGCACTGCAGAATTGGAAAAATTGCTCTGAGGACATCTGGTTCGGTACTATTGGCAAAAAGTATTATTTTGCCGTAGATGCAGTGAAGCAGAAGCGTAAGGTCATTGCGCCATACCGCCAAGATGGCCTCCCCAAAGATTGGCAGGAGACCGACGAGGGCAATTTCCGCCTCAGTCATCCGGCGAATTTCTGGGATGACATCACTGTCCCTTATTGGTCTATGCCGGAAAACACCGACCACCCGACCCAAAAACCGGAAAAATTGCTAGCCAAGCTGATTTTAGCCAGTTCGCGGCCGGGCGATTTGATCTTCGATCCATTCTTGGGCAGCGGCACCACCGCAGTAGTAGCCCAAAAATTAGGCCGGCATTATTCTGGTTTGGAGATCAACCCTGAGTATTGCTGCTGGGCCCTGCAACGCCTGCAACGCGCCGAGCAAGACAAGACTATCCAAGGATACAGCGATGGCGTTTTCTGGGAACGCAATACCTTAAATGAACAAAAGCGAAAGCCAGCTAAAGCTGCGGCCAAAACACCCGCCGATGGCGCTGAGTTGACTTTTCATCCAGATGAGGGCATTAAGTTTTGACGCGGCATAACAGCCACAGCTAACCCAGAGCAGAGTTCCCTACCAGACAAATTTCAGCACGCTTTGGCTGGGCCAATTCGGGCGCTCGGCATCACCGATATGCTGCTTAACCCTACTGATCTCGTCAGCAGAACTATTCTCCTGCAAACAGAGCTCGGAATAGGCATTATCACGACCATCAAGCATACCAGTGCCATTTATCAACTCACTGAATATTTGCAGGTGCCAGTATTGCCTCAAATCTTGACCAATTGGGGAAAAATGGTTTTGCCGCAACGACACGCCAGTCATTGCCCGGCCAGGGTCTTCTTCATCGCCCAAAACCAGACAAGCACAATCACTGAAGATATGGTTCGCTTGCATTACCAGTCCACGCGCTTCTTTGACCAATACTGTTGGCTGGCCCCTAGCAAGTAAGTTGTTTTCTAAGCAACAATCAGCAGCTGTTACCAACATCAGCGCCGGCTGTTCTTCAAGTGCCATTATAGTCAGTCCACGCACGCTGATGCCAGTTGCAGTGCCGGCATCTATCCGCACTTGGCCACGCAAGACGGCCTCGTGCTCATGCCCCGGCCAGGCAGCCAACGTCAAACCCTGAGTTATCGTCCAGAAGCGCTGCGCAGATTGATACTCCCCTGACAGCAAATAAATGCTGCCGCCTGGTGCAACCCGACTCAGTGCTTGCTCCAAGCTGGCAAAAGCATCGCGGCAATAATAAAACTTCGCTTCTCCGAGAGTGATTTCCGCACCGTCTTGGAGCCCTGTTTTCCAATCGTCATCGACCACCACGATTGCCGCCGTAATTATCAATTCACCAGCAGTGAAGTCGAGGCGATAATTTTGCCCACAACTCAGGCTGCCCAATGTAGTGGCATAGACGCCGGGGTTCTCACCGGCAGTACGCGCTAAAGAACCCGCGAAGGGCAAATCCGCTGTCTGCCAACCGGGTTCAGCGATAGCCCAAAGCAATTCCGGGTCCGGCTGGCCTGGGCATTTTTTTTGGGCACAGCCAGCGATGCGCAAAGAGCAGGGCAACACCCTCAGCCGAACTACGCCTGTAAGGGTAGACTTGCCAGGCTCGACGAAAGTATAAGTCCAGGCTGACTCCCATTCCCCGGCCTGCAAAATCAGCTCTGGCTCCTGCCAGGTGAAGGAGCCTTCTTGCAGAATTTGATCACCTCCCGATAGAATCCGACCTCGCAAAGTTGACTCGTGCAACGCTTGTCCATAGGTTAAAACCGTGGCGGTCACCTCTTGGACGATGAAGTCACTCGCGAGCTCTCTGCCGGAAGACCTGCTCTGTGGCGACTCTCTGATTCTGAAAACGCCTGGTAGGAATGTTATACTGTAGTTAGCACCAGCGCCCAACGAGCCGATTCTAATCGGATACTCA
>CAZUCG010000153.1:0-6587 GCA_964619145.1 uncultured Lentisphaeraceae bacterium
AGAATGACTTGTTGCAAGCTTTTCAGGCAAACTATTAAGATAATATCTCTTGTTGCTTTTTCAAGATACAAGAGCAAAGTTTACTGTCGAATGTAAAAATTATTCGATTGCCTCGCTCTGTGGCAATCCGGCTGGCCGGATTTCTGGCTGAGCGACATTTTGCGGTCTCACTTTATATTGTTACAGTGCTGTCGATAAAGTGTGAAAAACAACAATTTAGTGCAGCTTGCCTTGTAAAAAAATTGATCGGATTTATATTTAAAGCTGTCATTATTTTGCAGTGAGCGAGCATTTCATTGGCAAGAAAGTTCTTTGATAGTAACCTTAAGGAGTATTGAAATGGGAAAAATGGTCACGATTGACGGCAATACCGCCGCCTCTCACGTCGCGTATGCTTTTAGTGAAGTAGCGGCGATCTATCCGATTACACCGTCTTCGGTGATGGGTGAATTAGCTGATTCTTGGGCGGCCCAAGGTCGCTTAAATATGTTTGGTCGTCCGTTGAATATTATTGAGATGCAGTCTGAGGCTGGTGCGGCTGGTGCTGTGCACGGCTCTTTGGTGGCTGGTGCTTTGACCACGACTTACACCGCTTCGCAGGGTCTGCTGCTGATGATTCCGAATATGTATAAGATTGCCGGTGAGATGTTACCGACGGTCTTCCACGTCACGGCCCGTTCTTTGGCGGCCCAATCGCTGTCCATTTTTGGTGATCACGCGGATGTGATGGCTTGTCGTGGCACTGGTTATGCGTTGTTGGCTTCCAGCTCGGTACAGGAAGCGATGGATTTGGCGGCAGTGGCGCATCTAGCGACTTTGGAAGCCAATATCCCGTTTGTGCATTTCTTTGATGGTTTCCGTACTTCGCACGAGATTCAGAAAGTCGAGGAACTTGATTACGAGGTATTGAAATCTTTGCTGGATATGAAGTACGTTGAGGCTTTCCGGGAACGCGCTTTGCGTCCAGAGAAGCCGACGATTCACGTCGCGGCGCAGAATCCTGATGTGTATTTCCAAGGTCGTGAGACCACGAACTTGCATTATGGCAAGTTACCTGGGATTGTGCAAAAATATATGGACAAGCTAGCTGCTGTGACTGGTCGTCAGTATCATTTATTTGACTATGTTGGCGCTGCTGATGCTGAGAAGGTCGTGGTAGTGATGGGCTCTGGTGCTGAGACGGTGGCTTTGGCGGTCAATTATTTGAATTCCAAAGGTGCCAAGTTGGGTATGGTCAATGTCCGGTTGTTCCTGCCTTTTGACAACGAGTTATTCTTAGCTGCCTTACCCAAGACTGTGAAAAGCATCGCGGTTTTGGATCGCACCAAAGAGCCGGGTTCGGCTGGTGAGCCGTTATATTTGTCGGTAGTCAATGCTTTGCACGGTTCGTCTTTCGACTCCTGCAAGGTTATTGGTGGCCGGTATGGTTTGGCTTCCAAAGAATTCACGCCGGCGATGGTGAAAGCCGTTTTTGATCATTTGTCTGCTGCGGCCTTCCATAGCTTTACGGTTGGTATTACTGACGATGTCAGTAAGTTGTCCTTGTCGGTGGGGCCAGAATTTGACTGTGAGCCAGAAGGCACCATCAGCTGTACTTTCTGGGGCTTGGGCTCGGATGGCACAGTCGGTGCCAATAAAGACTCAATTAAGTTGATTGGCAATGGCACGGATATGTATGTCCAGGGATATTTCTCTTATGACTCCAAGAAATCAGGTGGTATCACCGTATCGCATCTGCGTTTCGGTAAGAAGCCAATAACCAGTCCGTACTTGATTACCAGTCCGAATTTCGTCGCCTGTCATAACCCGGCCTACATTGGCCGTTATGATATGATTTCTGGTCTGACCGAGGGTGGTGTCTTCCTGCTGAACTCTGAATTCAGCAATGAAGAGGCATTTTCGAAGCTGACCCGGGAAATGCAGGAGATCATTATTTCCCGCAAGATTCGGTTCTACAATATCGATGCTCTGAAGATATCGATGGCGGCCGGTTTGGGCAAGCGCATCAACTCGGTTATGCAGACCGCATTCTTCATTATTTCTAAAGTCTTGGACAAGGGCTTAGCCATCGATATGCTGAAGAAATCGATTGAGAAGCGCTTCAAGAAGAAGGGTATGGACATTGTCACTAAGAACTGGACTTGTGTGGACAATACAGCCAGTGCTTTGGAAGAAGTCGCGGTGCCTACCAGCCTGGATGCTGTGGATTGCTATGTACCCGCGCCGTTGTTGGGTACTGATGCTGATGATTTTGCCCGTAACATTATCTTGCCGGCGATGCATCAACAGGGTGACAAGATTCCCGTCTCGGCTATGTCGATCGATGGTGTGTTGCCTAGTGGAACGGCTTGCTTGGAGAAGCGTGGCATTGCCCCGCGGATTCCGATCTGGAAATCTGAGAATTGCATTCAGTGCAACATTTGCAGTATGGTCTGCCCGCACGCTGCAATTCGCACCAAACTGATTCCCACCTCTGAGCTGGCGAATGCGCCAGCTGGTTTTGGTGCTGTAGAAGTCAGGCCGAAGGCCGATCCGGACTTGAAATTCAAGGTTCAGGTTTACTGCGAAGACTGCCAAGGCTGTGGTGTTTGTGTACAGTCTTGTCCGATGAGCAACAAGGAAAACAAGGCCTTGGAATGGGAGACTCTAGAGAGCGCTTGCGCGCGTGGCGAGCAAGAAAATGTCCATTTCTTTGAAAACACTTCGGACAACAACTTGGGCAATAACAAGATCAGCACGGTAAAAGGCAGCCAGCTCTTGAAGCCTTTGTTTGAGTTCTCTGGCGCTTGTGCAGGTTGCGGTGAAACGCCGTACGTGAAGCTGCTGACCCAGTTATTTGGTGATCGGATGATTGCGGCCAATGCTACGGGTTGCTCGTCGATTTATGGCGGGACATTCCCGACCATACCGTATTGCAAGGCCAAGAATGGCCGCGGTCCGGCTTGGGCAAATAGTTTGTTCGAAGACAATGCCGAGTTTGGTTTGGGAATGCGCTTGGCTATCGATAGCAACCGCGCCCAGTTGAAAATGAATGCCGAGGCTATTGTTGCGGCTTCCGAAGCTCCAGCCGACTTAAAAGACGCCCTTGGCAAGTGTTTGGAGCTATGGGATGTTGCCACGCCGGAGGCTTTTGCCGCACAAGCTGCTGCCAAAGCACTGTTGGAGAAATCTGCCTCAGCTTGTGCCGATTGTGCTAAGGCGTACGAATTGGCGGATTATTTCGTCGACAAGTCAATCTGGATCATCGGTGGTGATGGCTGGGCTTATGATATCGGCTTCGGTGGTCTTGACCACGTCTTGGCTTCTGGCAGCAATGTGAATGTGCTGATCTTGGACACGGAAGTATATTCCAATACTGGTGGTCAGGCTTCTAAGGCTACTCAGATTGGCGCAGTCGCTCAGTTTGCCGCTGGGGGTAAGCGCCTCGGTAAGAAGAACCTTGGCTTGATGGCTATGAGTTACGGTTATGTTTATACTGCTAGCTGTGCTATGGGTGCTAACCGTCAGCAGACTTTGAATTCCTTCCTGGAAGCTGAGGCCTACAAGGGGCCGTCGGTAATTATGGCTTATTCGCCCTGTATCAATCACGGGATTGATATGATGTATCATCAGCTGGAACAGAAGAATGCCGTTGAATGCGGATATGTGCCATTGTACCGTTTTAATCCCGCCTTGGCTGAGAAGCCGTTCTCTTGGGATAGCAAAGATGCCAATGGTAAATTCCAAGCTTTCCTAGCCGGTCAGGGTCGCTTTAAGTCCTTGCGCAATACCCCTGCTTCTGCTGATGCAGACACACTCTTTGCGGAATGTGAAGCGGACGCGATACGCCGTAATGAGTTATACCAGAAGATCGGTGATTTGATGTAATAATCACCAGTCGTTAAAACAAATAGGCGCGGGGCTGCAAATTCAGCTCCGCGCCTATTTGTTTATGGGCTACTCTGGTAGCGGATTAAGTTTTAATTCTTAGCGGGCAAAATCTGAGAGTAGCTGCATTTTCAGGCAAGCGAGGTTCCGACGGCTACCATCTGGCTTGTTCTCAGACTCGTATTCTGTCAAAAGGATTTTGTCATCCAGGAAGAGGATGCTGGTATAGCAATAGTTGTGCTCGTTATTTTCTACTTCGCCGAGGATTTGCCAGGATTCACCGTTATCGTCGCTGGCGGCCAAAGTCAAGGGCGTCCGCCAATCCCAGTGTTCGCTAGCGAACACTATTTCGTGGTGGTCGTTATAGAGGCAGAGCAGCCGTTTTTTACCGGGGATGCGGCGGATGGATTGTGGTCCGCAGGGCGATGGCAGATCAAGAGCTGGCTTGAGTGGCGTCCAGGTATTGCCGTTGTCGAATGATTTAGCGTGGTACATAAACCCCAGGACTGTGCGGCAATACAAGTAGATGCTGCCATCAAGAAGCTGTTCCACGCCAGGTTCCTGTTGGCGGAACTGATGCTTAAAGCAGCAATCCCAGGCCTCTGGTTTGTCTGCAGCGATAATGCTGGGAGGGATGATATTTTCAGGTTCAATTATGATATGCTCTGAGAGTTGCCAGGATCGGCCATTGTCGTCGGAATAGATAATGCCGATGCGGGAAGCCTCGAGGTTTTCTGCAGTATGGGCGCCGTGTGCATATAGGTTGACGGGGATGGCTAGGCGGCCATTGGCAAATTGGCGCAGACGGTCGTTGTTGACCACCAGATACGGGAATTCCGGGCAGCACTGGCTGCAATGTACCGGCTCACTCCAGCTCTGACCTTCATCGGTGCTGCGAGAAAAGAAAATTTGGTCCGTAGTTGGGGTTAATTTGCGGATAAAGAGCATCGCTATTGAGGAGTCTTGCAGCCTTTCCAGGCTGACGCTCATCTGATTCAAGGCAGCTGGAGCAGGAAACAGAATGCGCTGTTCGCTCAGGCTGCCATCTTCAAGAGAAAGGATGCCACCGAGCAAATCTGCCTTGGAGTGGTCAGCGCCGCCGCCCAAGAAGCGCGAATAGACGAATAAGATGCGCCCATCTCGTAAAAGCACGGCACTGCCTTCGCCAGCTCGAGGGATTTCCGGGGTGATTGACCAGATGTAGGCTTTTTTCAGAATTTTCATAATCAGCTCTCTTTTTTGGTGTTAGAATGCTAGTGATATCTCTTACAGCAAAGTCGCGGCTGTTTCCGCCAGTTCGCTGCGCTCACCCTTGATCAGAGTGATATGAGCCGAGAGTGGACTGGGCAAGAAGCGCTTAAGCAAAAAAGTCAGGCCGTTGGAGCGCGCGTCGAGGTACGGGTTGTCAATTTGTTCCGGGTCGCCAGTCAGGACAATTTTGCTGCCGGCACCGACCCGAGTTATGACCGTCTTGACCTCCAATGGGGTGAGGTTTTGCGCTTCATCAATGATGATAAATTGGTTCGGGATGCTGCGGCCACGGATGTAGGTCAGCGGCTCGACGCTGATTTCCGGGCAACTCAGCACGTCATTGGGGAGGACTCGGGCGGGATTCTTGCGGTCCTGGCTGCGGATGAATTCCAGCGCATCGAAAATTGGCTGGACCCAGGGGCGCATTTTTTCTCCCAAGTCGCCGGGGAGGTAGCCGAGATCGCGACTGACCGGCATCGTGGGTCGGAAGACCAGCAGCCGTTGGTAGCGGTTGTCGGTAAAAATCTGCTGCAATCCGGCTGCCATCGCCAGCAATGTCTTACCCGTACCGGCCTTGCCGCTTAACGACACCAGGCTGATTTGCGGGTCTAGCAAGGCGTCGATAGTAAAGGTCTGCTCGATATTCAGGCTTCGGATGCCACAGAGGACTCGAGCGGTGTTGAGAATTCCTAGCAGTTCCTCGCCAGCAAAGTCCATCCGAGCACAGACGGCATTTTTTGGCTTGTCGATTTCCTGAGCGTACACGTATTCATTGGGATGGAGGTGTTCTTGCCGGAAATCCAAGGCGCCGCCGTCTTTTAGGCGAGCGATCTCCGGCGAGGTTATTTCCCGACGCTGCCAGCCTTTGATATCAACTGAGTCAATCAGCCCTTTGGGCTCGTAATCCTGAGCCGGTAAGCCCAACGCATCTGCCTTGATACGTAAGTTGACGTTCTTGCTGATGATAACAGGTGAATTGTCAAGACTGTGCTCGCGGAGATGCAACGCGAGCTGCAAAAGCGCATCGGCGGCATTGCTATGCTGTTGCTTGCCGAAGTCGTAATGCTCAGTGGCGATGCGCAGCAGGCAGTTATTGGCTAGCTTTACGCCAAGGCGTAACGAGCCGAGTTGACGCAATGCGTCGATGGCTTGGGCGATGCTGCGGGCGTTGTGGCCAGTCTCACTGGGCTCGCGTTTGAATTTGTCAATTTCTTCAATGACTTCCAAGGGAAGGACCACATTGCAGTCAGGGAAGTTATTTAACGCTAACGGATCGAAAAGAAAGACATTAGTATCGAGAAGATAAGTTGGCATTAGGCAAGACTTTTGCTGTGTGGTGGGGGAAGTAAAAATAACCTCTAAGACGCTATTAATATCACCCGCCCGGGGAATTTTGCCAATCGAAAAATAATTTTCGTAATGCGTCAGTGAAGCTGGGTCGATAGCATTCCAAAATCATTTTTTTAATT
>CAZUCG010000154.1:0-6540 GCA_964619145.1 uncultured Lentisphaeraceae bacterium
GGGGGGAGGTCTAGCCGCAGATTGTCGCGGATTTTTTATTTTGGCAGAATTTTTCTGTACCTTGCGGTTAGAATTCAAGAGACTAGTAAGAATATAATTCATCTTCGGGTATTTTCCCTGAATCCAGAAAAAACCTGGCTGTTTTTGGGAAAATTGTCGCAACGGAGGTTTTTGCCGTTATTAGCCAAATTGCGGCTGCTGATTTGTCAGGGCGACTATCGCTTGTTTGACTGAAGCAAATTTCTGCATTCCTTCTACGGCTAGGATCAAGTTTTTTCTTGTTGTTCAAGTCGTCGTCGTCGTCGCTGCTATAGTTTTGCAAAGCCGGTCTTTTAGGGGTATATTAGCAGCTGCCTGGAAAAGTCTGTGAGTGTAAGTGTTTGGCTGCCAGGCTGCGGCTGCTTCTTAATTTGAGCATTATTTTGTCTGTCTATTATACGGTGCATTATGAACAAACTGCTTAAGCGGGTCGATTCTGTCATCAAGGCCATTAGTTGGTTGACCATCTTTCTGTTATGTCTGTCAGCCGTTCTGCTAAACGGTTTTGGTTTGCTGTGGGGGCAAGTTTTTTTTGCTTCCTGGCTGGGGCCGGTAGCTACTGCTGCCGCGGTAGGCTATTTGACCAACTACCTCGCCATCTGGTTGTTATTCAAGCCTTATCAGCCGCATTGGGGAATTCAGGGCGTGATTCCCCGTGAGAAAGAAAAATTAGCGATTGCTTTAGGTGAACAGATACCTCGCCATTTACTCAAACCAGATCAGCTGGCCGAAGAGTTGGGAACGATTGTCAAGGGATATCTGCAGAACCAGGAACAGCTGGAAAAAACCCGCACTTGGATGAATCATTTTTTGAGCAAATACAGCGCCTCGATTGCCGATTTCCTTCTGCCTTATCTAGAACAGGCTTTGCAGCAAATTGTGCAGGAAAATCTGAATGCTGAGAATCTCAGTCGCCTTTACCAGCAGCTGGCGGCTGACTGGCTTAACAACGCCGAGAATACTGACCGATTAGCGGCCGCCATCAGCCTTGAATTGCAAAAAAGAGCACCGGAATTCAGGGAGCAGCTCCGGGAAAGTTCTGTCCAGATGGCGCAAAATTATATCCAACAGGAGCATCCCCGCTTGACTTCCTGGTTGAATGCTGATAAGCTGCCCGAATATCTGATTAAGAATCTCGATTGGGATTTCATCGAGGCCCAGATAGTCGGCAAACTCAAAGCAGCCGAGACTCGCGTTGCAGTCAGTCGTGAACTCAGCAAAATGACTCTGCGACTGCAAGAATATCTGCAGTCAGCTCAGGCAGATGAAGATGTTAAAATTTTTCTTGCTGAAAAGCAACAGCAAATCGAGGCATTATGCCGGCAATTCCTAGCTGACAATATTCCCCGCTTGGTCGATCAATGGTTGCGTAAGGGTGAGTTCTGGCAAATGATTGAGAAACAGCTGCTGCCGTTTCTGCAAGAGCTTATTCTATCTTGGTTGGAGCAGGAAAAAATGAGCATTGTGGAAAAATTCAAACTGTCCGAAAAAATTCAACATTCGGTACAAGAACTGGAAACAGCTAAATTGCACGATATCATTAACGACGTCTCAGGTCGGCACCTGGTGGCGATTCAGCTGTTGGGCTACGTCCTCGGGGCGATAGCCGGTGGGTTGTTGATATTTATCCGCATTCACCCTGCGGGTTAGAATAAGTCGTTATGGAAGGGAAGCACGATGTTTACCTTGACGAATGTGGGAGCTATATCCGGCAGCGACGCTTTTTTGCTACTGACCCGGGAAAAGGCGGCTCTGCTGGACTCTGGATTTTCTTTTTGTGCCGCACAGATGCTGGACAATATTAGTCGTATTTTGGGATCGCGGCAATTAGATTATGTGCTGTTGACCCATTCTCATTATGATCACGCATCTGGCAGCATTTATTGCAAAACCAGGTGGCCAGAGGTGCAAATTGTCGGCAGTCAGCATACGGCTAGAATCCTGAGCAAGGATTCCGCCCGTAATCTGATGCGTCAACTCAATGACAGTGCTGCCAAATTGAATGGGCAGGAGCAGTACCAAGACCTGCTGTCCAGCCTGAAGGTTGACCGCAGTGTGCGAGAAGGCGATGAAATTGACTTGGGGGATTTGCAGTTACGGGTACTGGAATTGCCCGGGCATACCCGCTGTTCAATTGGCTTCTATGCCGAAAAAGCCAAGCTGCTGCTCGCTTGTGAAACGCTTGGGGTATTGGCTGGCCCAGAGCTGGTTATGCCGTGTTGTCTGGTCAGTTACTCGCTTTCGCTGCAGGCCATTGCCCGAGTTGAGAAGTTGGCTGTACAGCATTTGTTGTTGCCGCATTCTGGCCTATTGGCAGGCGAAGACTGTCAGCGTTTTTTGGCAAATGCGCGCTATTGGCTGCAAGAAAGCCGCAATCGCATCCGAATAGCTTACGGGCAGGGCAAAACCGAAGCCGAGCTGAAGAAAATATTCAAAGAAATATTCTACACCGACCTCACCCGCCGGATGCAGCCAGAAGTGGCCTTCGACCTGAATGCAAGTTACATTATACCACTGCTGCTCCAGGACAACTGACGTGGCCAGGCAAAATTGTCTGCTCCCCTTCTGCCTGCCTGCCTGCCGCCGCTGGCGGCACGGGTTCAAGCCTTCTGAGGACTCAAGAATATTTTACGGACTTGGGTAGAGTTGCTGGCTGCCAGGATGGCTTGGCGATTTTTAGCTTGTGACAACACCCCGGCGATGTTGACGATATATTGCAAATACGGCTCCGAGGTCTCTTTGGGGCAGACACTCAAAACGATGATCTGTACGGGATGGTTTTCGCCTGGGTCGAAATCAAGGCCATCTTGCTTAATCCCGATGGCGGTCCGCAGTTCTTTACTGCCGTCGGTGCGGCCGTGGGGCAGGGCGATACCATCGGCCTGATAAGTCGAAATAACATTCTCCCGCTCCATCACATCTTTGAAGCATAGCTCCAAGTCGAGTAACGGCCGACTGCGATCAATGGCCGAGAGCAATTCTCGGCAAGCGCCTTCTTTGTCCTGAGCCTGTAAGCCGACAATGATGCAATCGGGAGACAATATTTTGGCCATCTCGATGCCCTGGCTGAGAGCCGAGGGCGCCTCACTCAGCATCGTCCGGTCATTGCCAAAAATCTCTTCTTGGAGGTCATCTGGTCGAGCTAGT
This sequence comes from uncultured Lentisphaeraceae bacterium, assembly GCA_964619145.1. Lineage (GTDB taxonomy): Bacteria > Verrucomicrobiota > Lentisphaeria > Oligosphaerales > Oligosphaeraceae > JAAZIZ01. The sequence continues at coordinate 3,187 of CAZUCG010000154.1, forward strand.
TCTTGTAATTTCAGTACGCTATGGCGCAGCTCCACCAAGCTTTCATAGACGATAGTTTTGACTAATGGCACCAAGTCCGGACTAGATTCGAAGGCGAAGACATCGTCGTGAATGCGTAGAGAAGCAATTTGTTCTCGGCGTCGGAATTGGATAAAACTGACGTCTTTGCGGAAGCCGGAGTTCAGAAATCCTTCCCGGTCGAAGTATTCTATAATGCCTCGCATCATAAAGGTAGCCACGATTTCGGAATGGAACACGAATTTACTAGTGACACTGCCTAAGTCAGGGCGTTCTTTTTTGACGCCGGAGCGCTTGATGGAGAGTACTGCTGAGAGCAATGGCGGCGCGATCAGCACCGTAATCAAGGTCATAATAATGGCTACGCCAAAAAGGCCGCCGTCAAAGATTGGCACCATTTTTCCGCTGGCGTCGCGCATCATGGTGGTAGCGCCGATGCTGGCGATAATCAGCGCCACCTCTGATCTGGGAACCATACCAAAGCCGATGCGCAAGGCGCCCAGCCAGTTAAAGTTCAAGAATAATGCCGGTATAGCGCAGCCGCAGATTTTGGCAGCGATGGCCAGGACTGAATAAATAATTCCCATCTTCAGCACTGCCGGGCTGGCCAGGACTCGGATATCTACCAACATCCCCATCACCACAAAGAATACTGGCACCAGTAAGGCATAAATCGGCGACAGCGCCGAGCGGATTTTGAATGAGATATCGGTTTTTGACAAGCTGGCGCCCATCACGAACGCCCCGACGATCATCGCCAAGCCGACTTGTTCGAAGAACCCCGCCATCAGCAATGCCATTCCCAGGGCCGTGATGGCCATTGCCGCCGATTGCTTGACTGTCTTGAGCAGTCCGGCTATGCGGTGCGCCAGCAGCAGCCCCACCAGCGAGACGCCCAGCCAGATGCCGAAGCTCTTGGCGGCAATCAAGCCGACATTGCTCCAAGCCATATTACCGCCCATTACTTTGACGCTGATAATGCCAGTGGCTATGGCCAGGCAGACAATCCCCGCCACGTCATCGATTACTGCTGCCGCCAGGATGGTCACGCCTTCTGGTGAGTCCATCGCCTTGTGTTCGGAAAGGATGCGAGCGGTGACCCCGACTGAGGTGGCTGTGCAGAGTATTCCCAGGAAAATGCAGCGCGGGTCACTAGCGCCGGTTGACAGTAGCATCATACCGGCAAAAGCCCCGAACAGATATGAGGTAACTAGACCGCCTAGGCCGACCAAGGTCCCCGCGACTGAATAACGAAAAAAGACCCGTAAATCTGTTTCCAGGCCGGACATAAACAGCAGCACAATGGAGCCGAGTGTCCCCAGACTGTACAGGATAAAAGAAACTGGCACGGCGGCGCCTTCCTGCAGGGGGAAGAGTCCGTGTTCAAAGCCGGGCAGGGGGCATTTTCCCAACAAAAATGGCCCTAGTATGATCCCGGCCAGCAGTTCGCCCAATACGGACGGCAACTTCATCCGCTTGGCCAAATCACCGAAAATCCGGGCCGCAAAAATTATAACTCCCAGCTGGATTGCCAAGAAAGCGATCTGCTGGGCTTGACTAAACTCGCCACTATGCATTATATTATCTCTGAATACTTATCTTGCTGCTTAGAGCAGCGGTATGTTGTTCTCAAGGCAGCGCTGTTTCATTTCCGGCGGCCAGATACTGGCTTGTATTTCGCCGATATGCGCTTTTTGCAGATACAGCATACAGAGTCGTGATTGGCCGATGCCGCCACCGATGCTCAAGGGCAACTGCCCTGCCATCAATGATTGATGCCAAGGCAGGGACAGTCGGTGGGACTCATTGCGCAACGACAATTGCCGCAACAATGTCTCCTGGTCCACTCGGATGCCCATTGACGAAATTTCGCACGAGTGTCTCAGAATAGGGTTATAGACGAGGATATCGCCATTCAAGCCTTGGTAGCCTGGGGCAGTCGTGGTTGACCAGTCGTCGTAATCCGGGGCACGCCCGTCGTGTGCTTCAGTCAAGCCGGGTAGTATGCCGCCAATGCCGATGATGAAGACTGCGCCGTATTTTTCTGCTACTGCGTTTTCCCTCTCCTTACTGCTCAGGGTCGGATATTCGCGGTATAAGTCTTCTGCGTGGATGAAGGTAATTTCTTCGGGCAAGAAGGGTTTGATTTCCGGGTAGTCGTGGCTGATATAGCGCTCGGTGCGTCGGATTGCGTAGTAGATGCGTCGGACTGTCTCGCGTAAAAATTCGAGATTACGTTGGGTTGGTAAAATTACTTTTTCCCAGTCCCACTGGTCAACATAGAGGGAATGGATGTTATCGAGGTCTTCTTCATCCGGTCGGATCGCGTTCATATCAGTATAAATGCCCTCGCCTGGTGCGGAGCGCAAATGCGCCAGTTTCTGGCGCTTCCATTTTGCCAGGGAGTGCACCACTTCAGCGCGTTTGCCATCGCAATCGCGGATGGCGAACGACACTGGCTTCTCGATACCATTCAAGTCATCATTGACGCCTGTTCCTGACAAGACAAACAATGGCGCAGTGACGCGATTGAGATTTAGCTCAAAGGCGAGATTGTTCTGAAAATGCACCTTGATTTTGTTTATAGCGGCTTCGGTGCGCAATTCGTCCAGTAATGGGCGGTAACCCTCAGGGATATAAAGCGAAGACATAGTAATTTTCTTTAGCGATGGTTGATGGATGCTTATTCCACTGCCGCTGAGTTATACTAATTCAGCAACAGTTGGCGTAAAAAGATCAATTGATCTTGTACACTGCCGTGTGGATTTTCGGCGAGTGGCGGTGGTCGACCGCTGAGTTGTTCGCCCTGAACCAGTCGGCCAGCTGCCGTCGCGGCCGGCTTTTCCAAGCGTACTGCAATGGCGCCATTACGGACTTGGTATCCTTGTGGCAGGAGTTCTTCGGCAGTTGCTTCATAGGCGACGATGACCAGGCAATCGGTGCTGTCGTCAGCTATGCGGTCCGCGGCGAATTGCCAGGGCAGGCGACAGTCTTGCGGGCCAGCAAAAATGCTATGCGGGCCGCTCCAGGAAAACTCGATAGCGGCCAAGTTCGGGGCGGTATTGTTATATGCTTGGGGAAAAATCAGCGGGCTGGCAAAGCGCGGTTCTTTTTCAGTCATTTGTCGAAAGAAAGTATAGCCTGAGCGCGGTGCGCCATAGTAAGTCAAGCCGGCTAGGCCGGTCCGCGGTCCTGCTGGCAGGGGACGGCCTGCTTTCTCTCCGCCGGAGCGCAACAGACTGCAGGCTGCTAGGACGTAATGCGCACTAGCATCCAGATAACCCTTGCTGGCTTGCAAGTATGGCTTGCAGGAAAAATCTATCAGGGCCTCTTCTT
>CAZUCG010000155.1:0-6530 GCA_964619145.1 uncultured Lentisphaeraceae bacterium
CCTGAATATTGAGGCGCGCGTGAGTCTGAGCTCTGTTTTATGAACACCCGGCTGTCTTCGCCCGACGAAATGCACCGCGCAGCAGTATCAAGTGGTGCATTTAGTTAGTTTTTTAATCAACCCAATTGACAATGCAGAAATACTCTGGCAGGGTTTACTTGTAAATCCTTAGAACGACAATATAATATTCACAAGATCTCTGCTATTCTTCCATTTTTGTTGTAGTATTGTGTTTTGTTGAAGCCAAAAGGGAAAAGATGTTTATTATCAGTGATTATGGGGCAGTAGGCGACGGCTGCACAGTCAACACTGTCGCCATTCAAAATGCGATTGAGGCCTGCCACCAAGCCGGTGGCGGCACGGTTGTGGTCCCAGCCGGGCTATTCATTACTGGCACCATTTGGCTCCGCGACAACGTCGAGCTGCACTTAAGCAATGGCGCCACTCTCAAAGGCAGTCCAAATCTTGCTGACTACAATCGCGACGATGCATTCCCGCAGAATTTACGCAGCGAGCAAGAGCAATGGAATGGCTCGCATTTAATTCTTGGCGTCGAAGTGCGGAATGTCGCCATCACCGGCCCCGGCTGCATCGACGGCAATTGCGAGGAATTTTATGAGCCCATCGCGAGGCCGCGTAAGCCCAGCTTCGGCTGGAGTTATGGCCTGCGCGTAGCTCGGGACAAGGAACGGCTTAGACCGGGACAGATGATTATGTTCAGCGAATGCCGTGATATCCGGATGCGGGACTTGGACTTGCGCAATTCTTGCTGCTGGACTTGTCTATTCCACGGCTGTGAGGATGTGTTTGTCAGCGGCCTGAAAATCCGCAATCCAATCGATGGCGGCAATACAGATGGTATTGACATCGATTGTTGCCGCAATGTCATCGTCCGGGATTGCAATATCAGCACTGGCGACGACGCCATCACTTTGCGTGGGACATTTCGAGTCCTGAAGAACAAACGCGGCATCTGCGAGAATGTGGTCATTTCTAATTGCGTTCTCGACACCTCAGTCTGTGCCTTCCGCATCGGTGTCGGCGAAGGCTGCATCAGGAACGTCGCCATCAACAACATCGTCATCACGCGAGCAGCTACAGGTTTCCTACTGCAGTCTGCCTACAATTCCCGTGCGCCCCGTGGTGTCGATATTACTGAAATAGCCATTAACAATATTCAGGCTCGAAACCTGGCCTACCCCATACGCATCATCTCCGGCTACCCCACCGCCACCGCCAAAATCAGCAATATCCGCATCAATGGCTTCTATGGCGAATGCCACGCCAATTGCGTCTTGCAGGGCAGCCCGCTGACTCGCCCGCAAGGCATCCGCTTAAGCAATTTTGCCTTGACTGTCGTGCCCAGCCCCATCGCCTTGGACTCAGCAGAAGACTATCCCCAACACTTCCTGGAAATTGATTCTGTGGACAACCTTACCTTGGATAATTTCCATTTGCAATGGCAAGAACAAGACCCGACCTGGCAAGCCGCTATTAGTCAGCAAGACGCCAAATCAATCATCATCAATGACAATTGTCAGCTCCCCGACCCAGCAACAACAAAATAACTTAATCATCTTTCATTAAATTCAACAAGAGGACAAGCACGATGAAGAAGGCTTTGACATTTTTACTGCTTCTGGCGATCTGCCTCAAGGCTCAGGAATTGGTCAAGAACGGCGGCTTTGCCGACAACCCGCCGGATTATGGCGCGCTGCCACCCGCTTGGCAACAGGAACAGCCTGGGGACAAGTCTTGGGGTTTTGTCAATGACGATGGGCTCGACAGCACCGAAGCGCTGCGCTATGCTCCTACTGCGGGGCAAAAGCCCAGCGCCGTGGTGCAAAAGATCACCTGCCAGGCAAATACCCGTTATCTTCTGCGGGCAGACTACAAAGGCATCGCCAGCATCCCGCAAGTAAAGGTTCTCGGGGCTCAGGGTAATATCTTGGCGGAGCTCAGCGCCACGGCACCGGGGACTGGCATCTGGCAAGAATTCAGCCAGGCCTTCAATACTGCCGAGGACACCGCTATAACCATCTGGCTGGGCACGCGCGAGCCTAAAGGTACCGCCTTCTTTGACAATATCAGCCTTAAACCCACTGCTTCGGCTACCGTAAAGGTGAAGACCAACAACCAGACTCTCCTGCCTTTTGTCGCGCCGGGCCCCAATATCGCTTTGGGCAAGCCTTACACGATGTCAAAGAAGCCCAACTACGGCCTCTGCACCGATGCGGCTGATAAGACTCAACTAACTGATGGCGTTTACACCAAGGGTTATTTCTGGACCCAGAAAAGTACCGTCGGCTGGAATAATGCGTTTCTGCACCGGGTCACGATAGACTTGGGAAAAGTCGAGCCGATCTGCGGCGTCTCCTGGAATTCCGCGGCCGGAGTCGCCAACGTGACTTGGCCGACAGCGTTGACTTTATACGTCAGCGAGGATGGCAATAACTGGCATTTCCTCGGCGATATATTTGAAATGAGCATCGCCGAGCGTGGCGGTCGCCCTGCGGAAGATAGCTACAATGTTTACCGCATCGCCACCAGTAATCTGGCCAGCAAAGGACGCTATGTCTGCTTCCAAATCTGGCAAAATCAATACTGCTTTGTGGACGAAATTGAAATCTATCGTGGCGATGATAGCCTCCTGGCCAAACCCGCCAGCACCGACCCCAATCCGATGCCCAACCCCAAGAGTCACTATTGGGCACGCTGCCTGCAACAACGCCTACGCAATGACCTCGCGACTGTCAAAACTGCCTTGCAAGCTTTGCCCGCATCAGCCGAAAAAACAGCTGCCTTGGCCAAAGTCCCTGCCGTCGAGCAACCCTTGGCGCGCTTACAATATCACGATTATGAGAAATTTCTGACTATCATTCCGCTGGTAGCAGAGCAAACGGCTATTTTTGCCTTAAATTCATCTGTTCTGCGCGCCCAGGGCTTCAGCCAGCCGACCTTCTGGCGAAATAACCGTTGGGATAATCTCTCACCACTGGCCATACCCCCAAAAGACAGTACTCCGCCTTTACAAGTAGAGATGATGCGCCGGGAAGTCCGCGCCGAAACAGTGAATATTTTGAATCCCACTGACCAGGAATTGACTTACAACATCACTGTCAGTGGCTTGCCTGCTGGCTCGGGGCTCGATATCCGGGAAGTGCTTTTCACTGACACCAAGCAACTGCAAGCTGTTTCGGCGGCCTTACAACCTGGTCAGGGCGAGACCTTGACTCTGAGCGTACCAGCCGGTATCAGTCGACAAATCTGGCTGTCTTTCAACCGCCCCACTCTGCCAGCCGGCAATTATCCGGCCGTGCTCAACGCCAGCGCTGCTGGTCAAAAGAGCTTGACAATCCCGTTGACACTGCGCATCCACGACTTCGACTTCCCCGTTGCACCACGATTGCATACCGGCGGGTGGGATTACCTGAACGGCAAAACAAACCGCTATAACCCCACAGGAGGCAATATCAGCGCCAATTTGGCGATGATGCGCGATATGTATGTCGATAGCCCTTGGGCCACCAGCGGCGTGGTGCCCAAAGGCGCCAAATTCGGCCAGGATGGCGCATTGCTGAATGCAGCTGACTTGGACTTCAGCGAATGGGATGCCTGGACCGAACGCTGGTCCGGAGCCCGCAATTACTGCGTTTTCTGGAGCGTCGCGGCTAATTTCTACCAAGAGGTAGCGGGCACAGAGCGCTTTAACCGGATGGTCGGTGACTTTATTACCATCTGGGTCGACCATCTGCGTCAGAATGGCCTCAAAGCAGAGCAACTGGTACTGTTACTGGTAGATGAGCCATCATCGCCGGTACGCGATAAGGTTATTATCCCGTGGGCCAAAGCTATCAATGCCGCCCAACCCGAAACGGTGGTTTTTGAAGACCCGACTCACCGCGAACCAGAAAAAGGCTTGCAGGAGATGTTTGAGTCCTGCGATGTACTCTGCCCAAATACCGTACAGTTAATCACTTATGGGCAGAAATTCAAGGACTTCTATCTCAAGCAACGCGATGATGGCAGAACCTTGTGGCTCTATTCCTGCAGCGGACCAGCCAGATTGCTGGACCCCATTTCCTACTACCGCGCCCAGATGTGGCAATGCTTCAATTTGCAGGCCAAGGGAGCATTTTATTGGGCTCTGGGCTGTGGTGGCGGAAGCAGCGACTCCTGGCGTGCGTATAATCAACCCGGCACAGAATACTCGCCCTATTTCGTCTCCCCCGATGGCACGATGACTATTGCGGCCAAGCAGAGCGAAGGCATCCGCGAAGGCGTCCAAGACTATGAGTACCTCTGCCTGCTGCAAGAACGCATCGCCGAACTGAAAACCAGCGGGCGACAAAATGCCACCCTCATCGCAGCCGAAAAATTGCTGGCTGATGCGGCTCCGCGAGTTTTAAACAGCCTGAAGTCGAATGATCCAGATAGCGTCGCGGACTACAGCATCTTGTGGGCTGATGCTAAAGATCGCGACAGTATGGACCAAGTCCGAATCGAAGTATTGCAAATGCTGAGCGCATTGAAATAACCCCCAGCACCCGGTAGCAGCCAGCCCAGGAGAAATCCCGGGCTGGCTGGTGCCAACCGGCAAATACGCGCAACAAGCAACTCGGCCGAGTTCTGAAAATCTCCGACCCGGGATAAATATTGCTTTTTATAGGAATGTTTTGTTACTCGGTGGTGAAAAATTATTTCAGAATTATAGTTTTTGGGTAGGCAATCTTCGCTTCAGCAATCTTTCTGCAGCGAATCCCCATTACAGCTCTAAAAAGTAAGGACGCATTATGAACGAATTAAAGATCGGTTGGGCCTCTCGTGATGTCTCAACTAACAAGCCCATCAACATCCCGGGACAATTCTCAATGCGAATCTCCCTGGGCATTATGGACCCAGTGACCGTCACCGCGCTAGTCATCGACAATAGCGAAGAGATGGTTGTTTTCCTGTCGGCCGATCTAGTGGTAATCCGCTCCTATCTGCTCGATGAAATCAGGCAAAAAGTAGGCAAACTCTGCCCAGCAGTCCCGGTAGAGAAAATCATTATGAATGCCACTCACACCCATACTGCCCCCAGCCATTACACAGATAAAGCCGCCGGCTGGGAGACTGGCTCCTCGACCGCCCAAGTCAACAGCGTCCCCCACGACGGCGTGGAAATCGCCTCCAGTGATGAGTACCGCGACTTCTTGTCCAGCAAGGCAGCCGAAGCCATCTGCGAAGCGTACGACCAGCGCGCGCCCGGCGGCATCGCCTTCGGTTATGGCTATGCCGTGGTCGCCCATAGCCGCCGAGTCGTGTATTTTGACGACATCAGCAAGCGTGGTGGTGCTAGCAATGGTTTTATGGTCGATGGTAAAGCCAAAATGTACGGTAACACTAAAGACGATAACTTCAGTCATTACGAAGCCGGCGCCGACCATTTTGTCAATCTGCTCTATACATTCGATGAGCAGAAAAAACTAACTGGCGCGATTATCAACGTCCCTGCTCCCTCACAATGCTCCGAGAGCCGCTATCAGATCTCAGCCGACTACTGGCACGACACTAGGGTGGCGATTCGGCAAAAGTACGGGAATATCTTCATTCTGCCCCAATGCGCGGCAGCCGGTGACCTCGCCCCTCGGGTCCTGCATTACAAGGAAGCGCAAGCCCGCCGTTTCCGGTTAAAATATGACACCCAGACTCCGGATCAGCCCATCGACAAAGACCTCGGCGAGCGCAAAGATATCGCCGAACGCATTGCCGGCGCCTTCTGTGAAGTCCTGAACTGGGCCAGGAATGACATCCAGACCGCCCTGCCCATCACCCACGTTGTAAAAACTCTCGAGTTGGAGAAGCGCTTGATCACAGCCGAAGAATACGAATTCGCCCGAGAGAATCTAGAAGCCCTGCAAAAAGAGCAATTCAGCACCGAAGGCACGCCATTAGAACGCCTGGGCAGTAATTCCCGGCTGGTCGCCCAACGCGGTCGCTTTGAGCGCGTCGTACTACGTTATGAGTCACAAAATGCTGCCCCGACTCTACCGATGGAGATGCACGTTTTGCGCTTAGGCGAAGTCGCCTTTGCCACCAACCGCTTTGAATACTATCTGGATTTTATGCACCGCATCCAGGCTCGCAGTCCATTCGTGCAGACCTTCGTGGTTCAACTTTGTGGCGTCCCCGGCCCAGATGGCGGCACATACCTAGCCACCGAGCGAGGCGTTGAAGGCAACGGTTATAGTGCCTGCTTATTCTGCAACCTCGTCTCTGCAAACGGCGGACAACAAATCGTCGATGAGACGGTGCGCATCCTCAATGACCTCCACGGCGACAACGCCTAATACCAGTCAATAAAATGATGCAATGGGCCGCAGCCGTGGCCAATATCGAGGCCGGCTGCGATTGCCCTCCGGACGTACTCCTTGGCCTTGCGGCAGGCTTCTTCCAAGGTACAGCCATTAGCAAGATTTGCGGCGATAGCCGCAGACAGCGTACAGCCTGTGCCGTGGGTGTTGCGCAAGGTCAGCCTAGTCCCGGCC
>CAZUCG010000156.1:0-6524 GCA_964619145.1 uncultured Lentisphaeraceae bacterium
ACTCCTTAAATCCTTGCATAACGCGATAATAATACTGCTGGGAAGGCTTAACTAAGACTGCCCAGGCTGAAACTACTAGGACACGGGAAATGAAAATTGGTGCCAGAAGAACGCTAAAAAAACTTATTTCTCTCTTTTTTCACTTTTTTTGCGCTGTTGACTTGCTCAAAACAAAAAGTGATGTACCTTTTGATAAAATTAAGCTCTTGCTCCGTAATCAGAGACGACTGAGAAAAATCGTCTCTTGCTTAGCTGGTGTATTGCAATTGCGCATTTTCGGTGTTATAATATAACAATATGGTTTTTTGCTTCTAGCAATAAGTGCGTCGGCTTTTGAGTAAAAGTCTTTCGCGGATGAGTCGTTAAATCTAAGTAAAGGATGGAAAAAAATGGGGACAATAACTATTATTCGCATCGTCGTTATGGTCATCGGAGCAATTATCGCGATTTTTGGTATGAGCAAGTCCAAGGAAGGCGCCAATTGGGGTCAGCCGTTGGCTATCTGCGGTGCCATTATTGCTATTATTGCTGCTCTTTGGGGCATCAAGAATACTGTAATGGGCGATGACCAGAAGGCCGCCCGAGATCGAGAATTGGAATATCAGCGTATCCAGACGCGTGAATTGGGTAAATATCTGGCCGAAAAATTTGCTGGCCAGAAAGCAGTGGTGATGGTTGATCCGATGCTACGCTTTGATGTCTATGGCACTGCTATCACTCGCGAAGACCCGATTCTTGAAGGTCTGAAGCAGGGCTTGGGCACATCTATCAGTATCGTCAAGGAAATTTATCCTCAAATGCCCTTCAAAGAGAAGAAGGCTCCGGTGACTGGTCCTGATGGCGAGATGATTATGGATGACGATATGATGGAACCGATGGAAATGTGGTTCACAGCTAAAGAATTAAAGGAGATCATCCCAGCGGCCGATACTTATGATATGTTTATCACTCTGATTGGCTTGCCGGGCGGCAAACCGGCCCGCGAGATGGCTGGCAAGAACTTGGTTTTGGTCGGCGGTGATACCCTGAGTATGGGGATGTTGTTCCAGGCCAACGGTCAGAAGGGCTTGCCCAATACGGTTGCTGCAGTGACCTATAATCCGGATGCCGTCTACGATGACAAGCCTATCGCGAGAGACCCCAAAGAAGCTTTTAACAAGCGCTTCTTGTTGGTCACGCCCGATACATTTGAGACCATTAGGAGCACTCACGCCAACTTGTTCGCGCAGTAATGCGTGTTGACCAAGTCGGTATGATTTGAGTTTTTGCGCCCGCCAGGCAGTGTTCTGCTACTGGCGGGCGGCTTTGTTTTGTAAATTTGCCGATTTTGCGGCTGTTTGTTAGATCTGCTTGCCGAGATACCAACGATGAAGAACAATAGTATTCATAGTGCCACGATGAAATTTCCACTTGAGTGGCACAGCAGTTTAATAGTTTCAGGGCAGTATCCTGATACTGATAAGGCGATAGAGAAGACATTTTTAGGGCTGGGCGTAGAGTGTTTTTCTATTTCTCGCGGCAAAGTCTCTTCGCAAAGCAGTTATTGCTCCTGGCAACTAAGTGCCCAAATAGCCGATATAATGGTGTTTAGAGCAGTCTGCACGGCATTAGGCGAACTGCCGGGCGTGAAAATGTTGCTCTGATGGTATATATTATAAGTTTTACGGCAGGACGGCAGCGCAGCTGAAAGTCGAGAGATTTTCTCTGCTCGCCAGGCAGTCTTCTGCCATACTGTTATGCTGATGCCCGACACACTGTCCCAACTGAGCTTATGGAAGAGTGATTTTGCGGGAATTATACTCAATAGAGATGCCCGAACAGGAGTGTAGAGGATGGATTTCGTTGCCAAGCTGAAAAACTTGCCCCGCAAACACGATTTTCTTGTCGGTTATGACAGCGATGGCTGTGTTTTTGACACTATGGAAATCAAGCACAAGGAGTGCTTTTGTCCGGCTTTCATTAAGCATTTCCAGCTTCAGGCGGCCAGCAAATACGCTCGCGAAGCTTGGTTGTTTGTCAATCTGTACTCTAAGACCCGCGGTTTGAATCGCTACCCGGCCTTGCAAAGGACCCTGCAACTGATAGGCGAATGGGAGGTCTTCGCCGCCCGCGGGATACAGGCCAGCCCGATACCTGTTCTGCAGGACTGGATTGCTAGTGAAAGCAAGTTGGGGGTGCCGGCTTTGCAGGCGAAGGTGATGGCCAGCCGCAATCAGGATTTGGCGCGGGTGCTGGCCTGGTCACAAGAAGTCGACGCCCGAGTGAGGGATATGGTCTATGGCGTGCCGCCTTTCCCAGGCGTACGCGAATGCCTGCAGGAAATTCGCCAGAAGGCCGATAGCATCGTGGTCAGTCAGACACCAGTCGAGGCGCTTTGGCGAGAATGGCAGGAGCATAATATCGACTCACTGGTGGATTTTATCGCCGGACAAGAAGCCGGCACTAAGGCCGAGCATATCGCCCTCGCCAACGCCGGACGCTACGCACCAGAGAATATCTTGATGGTCGGAGATGCCTTGGGTGATTACCAGGCCGCCAAGGCCAATGACGCACTGTTTTTCCCAATTGTCCCTGGCGGAGAAGAAAAATCCTGGCAGCGATTCCAAAACGAGGGCATTAATAAATTTTTCAGCGGCACTTTTGCCGGAGCGTATCAACAAGAGCGCCTGGCGGAATTCGAGCGCGCTTTACCAGAGAAGCCAAATTGGCAGTAATGTTTGTTAGGTTAGTGTTTCAGATTATAAAAACAAGGAGAAAAAATGAGTAATTTAGCTGACATTGGTTTGATTGGTCTGGCGGTTATGGGTGAGAACCTGATTCTGAATATGGAGAGCAAGGGCTTCACAGTCGCTTGCTTTAACCGCACAGTCAGCAAGGTCGATGATTTTATCGCCGGTCGAGCGGCTGGTAAGAACATCATTGGCGCGCACAGCATTAAGGAACTCGTGGCCAGCTTGAAACGTCCGCACAAAATTATGCTCTTGGTCAAGGCCGGTCAGCCGGTCGATGATTTTATTGAGCTGATTATTCCCGAACTCGAGCCAGGCGACATCATTATTGATGGCGGCAACAGCCATTTCCCGGACACGACTCGCCGGACCAAGTATCTGGAAAGCAAGGGCCTGCTATATATCGGCACGGGCGTGTCCGGCGGCGAAGAAGGCGCCTTGACTGGCCCGAGTATGATGCCCGGCGGGTCACCAGCCGCTTGGCCGCAAGTCAAAGAGATTTTCCAGACCATCTGCGCGCATACTGATGCAGGCGAACCTTGCTGCGACTGGGTGGGCGAGAATGGCGCCGGGCATTTCGTCAAGATGGTCCACAACGGTATCGAATACGGCGATATGCAAATGATTTGCGAGACCTACCAGATGATGAAGGCAATCGGTTTGAGCAATGAAGAGATGCAGGCCGTGTTTACCGATTGGAATGACAACGAACTCGATAGCTATCTGATTGAAATCACCCGCGATATCCTGGGCTACAAAGACGAGGATGGCAAAGCCGTCGTCGATTTGATTCTCGATACTGCCGGACAAAAAGGAACTGGCAAATGGACCGCTATCACTGCTTTGGATGCCGGTATGCCCCTGACTTTGATCGGTGAAGCGGTCTTTGCCCGCTGCCTGTCCGCTCTTAAGGATGAGCGAGTCACGGCCAGCAAGGTCCTCAAGGGCGAAGTCGCGCCTTTTGCCGGCGATAAGAAGCAGATGATCGATGATCTACGTAAGGCGTTGTATGCTTCCAAGATTATTTCTTATGCTCAAGGTTATCAGCTGATGATGGCCGCGGCCACGGAATACGGCTGGAAGCTCAATTATGGTGGCATCGCCCTGATGTGGCGCGGCGGTTGCATTATCCGCTCCGCCTTCCTCGACAAAATCAAAGAGGCCTTCGATAAGGATTCAGACTTGAAGAATCTCTTGCTCGACCCGTTTTTCACGAACGTGATGGAAAAATCGCAGGCCGCCTGGCGCCGTGTTGCCGGTACCGCTATTGCTATGGGCATTCCTATGCCCTGCATCAACGCTGCCTTGAATTACTTTGATGGTTATCGCTGTGAGCGTCTGCCTGCCAATCTGCTGCAAGCGCAGCGCGATTATTTCGGCGCGCATACTTACGAGCGGGTTGACAAGCCACGGGGCGAGTTCTTCCATACCAACTGGACTGGTCGCGGCGGTTCCACGACTGCCAATACCTATATTGCCTAAATTGCGCATTCTGGCAGCACCGCTACAAACGGCGCTGCCAGAATGCTGCCTGCCTGGAATAGCCTGAAAATATACAGACGCACAGGCAGATAGAATTGTTGTCTTGAATGGATAAGGCAAAAATCCCTTTTGAACTTTGCCCGTTTTTAGCAATAAATATGCCTTGAAGTCTACTCCTGATAATAGTTTCTTTTTCTGTGGGAATCAGAAGATGTTATTGTTAAATGGTTTGCGCAATGAACGCTTCCTCTGGCTGCTGCTGTTCGGCAATATCGCCGGCTTGATTAGCGCCTGCTTGTTGGGGATGTGGAATCTGGGCTTGGTATTTCTTTTTGCCATTGTCGTAGAAGTGCTGATGTTGTATTTCCGAGCCGGAGTGGTGAGTTTTTTCGCCGCTATTTTTTTCCCTGATCGCAGATATGACCGTCCCCAGCCATTGTATGGTCCCGCCTTGGCACTGCGCGTACAAGGACACTATGACCAGGCTTTGGCAGCCCTGACGGCTATCGCAGAAGAATACCCAGGCGTGGCCCGGCCATATCTGGAGATGCTCGATATCACCGCCTCTGTCTTACACGATTACAATAAGTGCCGGGATATCTACGAAGAGGGTCTAAGTCGCTTGCAAGATCAGGACGAGAAACAGGCGCTGGAGAAATTTTTTGCCGCCATCAGCACTGATTATCAGTAGTCAGCGCTTTTCTGCGCTGGGCCAACGCAGTAGCTGAACTGCAGATTGTAAATGGGACTGCGCGCAGTCTCCTGGGAGTATTTGCTGATGACTGTATCTAGTCGCAATAGTTTTACTATTCCGTATCAATATTCTGTTTATTTTACTCGAGCAGTATTTGCTCCTGACAATCCGCTCTTGGCTGATGTCCTGACGCGATTGTCACCTGAATTACGACCTTTACCCATAATGCTGGTGATCGATGCTGGCGTAATTGCCGCCTGGCCGAATTTACAACGAGATATCGAGGCTTGGTTCAGCGAACAACAGCACTGGCTGCAAAAACGCGGTGAGATTTTGCTCATCCCAGGAGGAGAGCAATGCAAGGATGGTTTCGCCGTCCCGCAGCAGATTCTCGCCGAGGCTTGGCAACGGCGGCTCTGCCGACATTCGCAAGTCTGGGCTATCGGTGGCGGCGCCTTCCTGGACGCCGTCGGCCTGGGGGCGGCCCTGTTCCATCGCGGCGTGCCATTGCTACGTTTCCCGACTACGGTCCTGGCCCAAAATGACTCCGGGGTCGGAGTCAAGAACGGCTGTAACTTCGCCGGTGGAAAAAACCTAGCTGGCGTTTTTGCCCCGCCGCTGGCGGTCATCAATGACGCCGTCTTCCTGACTACTTTGAGCGACCGGGATTGGCGCAGTGGCATTGCCGAGGCTTTTAAGGTCGCCATCATCAAGGATAGCGTCTTTTTGCACTGGCTATGCCAGCACGCTCGACAGTTACGGGATCGGGACTTGCCGGTGATGGAAGAGCTCGTCCGTCGTTGTGGCATTTTGCATCTGCAGCATATTCAGGATAATGGCGACCCGTTTGAGGCCGGTAGCTCTCGGCCATTGGATTTTGGCCATTGGTCAGCCCACAAACTCGAGAGTCTCAGCGACTTTGCCGTGAAACACGGCGAAGCGGTCAGCATCGGCCTGGCAGTCGATTTGCATTATGCTGCTGAAATCGGCCTGCTGACCCAGGAAGATTGCCAGTTGTGTCTAACAGGGCTGCAGGGCTGCGGCTTGCCTATCGACCATCCGCTGCTGCGGGCCAGAAATGCTGCTGGTCAATTGCTCATTCTCGCCGGCCTAGCTGAGTTCCGCGAACACCTGGGCGGGAAATTACAACTGACACTTCCTAATCAGCTCGGCCACAAAATCGAAGTCCAGGAATATAACAGCGAGCTTCTAGAGAAAATAGTGACCCTACTTGAACATCTTGGTCAGAGCTCTAGCAAGTAAACGGGCATACAGCCGCTTCCGAAACAGAATTATGCCGACGGGAACTTTTGTCTCGCAATGTCGGTCAAAGAAAACTCAGCATTTAAGTTGTCAGGTTAGGTCATTGATTATATTGATAAATAAAGTTATAGCTACAGCAAAAAGGGCAAAATGAAAAACTATCGTATTTTATCGGGGGAAATGTTATTCCGCAACCCAGTCAGGGGAGTTGGTCTGCATCGCTGCAAGCTTGGTCAGTTGCTGGTAATAATCTGTTGTCTGTTCAGTGTGATGGCATTTGCCCAAGAGCAGAAAACCGTGACCAAGCCCCCAGCGCCAGTCACGGTTGTGGAAGGTGAAATCAACTTGGGGACGAT
>CAZUCG010000157.1:0-6487 GCA_964619145.1 uncultured Lentisphaeraceae bacterium
CTGACTGTGGTCATCGCCACCACGGCAGGCTTGCCCTGAATCAGGCGCGTGACTTCACGAGCCTTGAACGGGGAAATCCGCACATACTTGGTTATGGCAACTTTTTCCATGTTCCTTTTCTCTGCTTCTTGGGGTGGATATTCAAATAGAGGTTGATAAAAAAACGACTTATGAGTTAATGCTTTGTCTATTTTCAGGCGCATTGCTATTGTAGCGCAATGCGAGGGGGAAATTATTCTATCTGGCGCATTCTGCTTGCTTCGCTCACAGCCATACCTGGCAATAGCGCCGACCAGGAACCGGATATCAGCATCGCCGCGCTGCAATCAGCTCGGCTTTCTACTACTTTCAAGGTCGCCAACACCGACTCGTCACGTTTCAAGACAAAGGTTTTGCCGATTCGGCAATCACTTTGATAACCACAGTCCAGTATAACTGACTGAGTCGCTTCGTCTAACGACAAAATTCGGCAACCTGCCTTGCCCGAATCTCCATTGCCTCGCCCGGCGACTAACGACAATGGACTGAGACTGCTCTCAATCACCCTACGTAGGGACATAACTCGGTGCTCGAACTCGCGACGCATGGCATCGCTGGGTTGCAAACTATCCAAGGCCGCAGCCAAGGACTGCTCAAATACAGAGAGTTCTTGCTCAATTGCCAGAATTCTCCTCCGAACCAAAGCCATTGTGGCGATGGCTTCTGAAAAAAGCGCCTTCTGCTCCTTATCACTGCCGTTTTGAACTAGGTGCGCAGCTGATAATTCCAAAGCCCGTAAACGCTCTATCATCCCACTTTGCTGAATAATCGAGTCCGCATAAAGGCTGCGAAGAGTGTCCAGCTCTTTCGTCTTCTCTACTAATTCCTGCCGTAAACTGGCGTTCGTACGCTCTAGAGCTGCACGCGTTACTTGCGCTTCCTGCAACTCGAGGGCCAAATTCTGTTCCGACTGGGCGGGACTGGATAATGGCGTGGAAATCAGTAAAAAGAATAATATATACCCAAGTCGGTTGTTTTTCCAGTGCAAAAAAGCTTTTTTCATTGTTTTTTTCATTTTTTATGTCATTCTGTCCTTGCCATTGCGGTAAAAGTCTTTTTTTTATTATTGTGGCTGCCACAATAGTGGTTATAATTCAACTCAATCGCCAGTCGATTGGCTCGAGTTGTCGTTTACGCAATTCAGCATTACAGCGGGAAAAAGGTCTAGCGCCGAAGAATCCCCGATAGGCTGAGAGCGGTGATGGGTGCGGTGCGGTTAGGATGATATGCCGCCTCTGGTCGATAAGTCGTTCTTTTTGGCCCGCGCTTTTACCCCATAATAGAAAAACCACTGGCCTTGAACGTTGCGACAAGGCCTTAATGATGGCGTCAGTAAAATGCTCCCAGCCCTTTCCCTGGTGTGAGCCGGCCTGGTGTGCCCGCACGCTCAAGACTGCATTTAACAACAAAACACCTTGTTGGGCCCGAGTACTCAGGGAGGCGTGGTCTGGTTTGGGGAAGCCCAAATCTTGGCTGTATTCCTGCAGGATATTGCGCAACGATGGCGGCGCGGAAGTCCCTTCGGGGACAGAAAAAGCCAAGCCGCAGGCTTGGTTAGGATTATGATAAGGGTCTTGTCCTAACAGCAGTGCCTTGACCTTCGCGACCGGCGTTAGCTGCAAGGCTGCAAATGTTTTTTCAGCCGGCGGGAAGACTTGCTGTTGAGCGCGTTCAAATTGCAAAAAATCCTCTAGCTGGGCAATTTTATCGCTTACGAGATACGGCTGCAGGATTTCCTGCCAGTCTGCTGGTATTTGTTTTAACATATATTTCTCTTGCTATGGCTAGTCTTGCTCTAAAGGCAAGACTAGCCGCAAAATCTCTACTCAATAAGAATTTGCTTCGCGATTTACTCTGTAATGCTAATAATATAACCCATTTTACTTGAAAAAAAACAGCCGGGAATTATTGTGTGTTTTGGCCCGCATAATTCCTAGCCAAAAGGCGCTAGTCTTTTTTGCCAGTGATGCGTTTTTTACAAAAATGCCGGCAAAGGGGCTCGCTACACGAGTTTTGAGCAGCCAGAAATGCTTGGTAGATTGAAATGAATTTTCGTTAAACACCATCACAACAGCCGGGGTGCTCCGTTACTACACGGTGCTGAGAGAATACCCGTTGAACCTGACCTGAGTAATGTCAGCGTAGGGAGTCAAGATGACTAGACCTGTCGAACGGTCATTGCTTGCTCCTTGCCGTAACTACAAGGAGAGCAAAATGAATGAACATTGTCTGACCCAATTGGCGCAAGCACGCAAAGGCATTATTACGCCGCAAATGCAGGCTGTGGCCGCAAATGAATATCGCGAGCCGGAGTTTATTCGCCTAGGTGTCGCGGCGGGGACCATCGTGATTCCCGGCAATATCCGCCATACTAACCTCGTGCCGATGGGTATTGGCCGGAAGCTGAAGGTTAAAATTAACGCCAATATTGGTACTTCTAGTTTGTCCAGCTGCCCACAGCAGGAATTACAAAAACTCTCGGCTGCGGTAAAATTCGGCGCCGATACTGTGATGGACCTTAGCACCGGCGATAACCTGGAGAATATCCGCCGTACCATCATCAATGCTGCCACTGTCCCCATTGGTACCGTGCCAATCTATGAATTGGCCTGCCAGGGAAATGATGACGATGATATCGATTTCTCAGCTGAGGCTATCTTGGCGGTCATTAGAAACCAAGCCGAGCAGGGGGTCGACTATATGACCATCCACGTCGGCATCCGGCCAGATCAGTTGCCGGCCGCCCGCAAGCGGATGATGCGCATCGTCAGCCGAGGCGGAGCATTGATCGCTCGCTATATGGCCAAGACTGGCCACGATAACCCGTTCTATGACTGCTTTGATAAAATCCTGGCAATTTGCGCCGAATACGACGTCACCTTGTCTTTAGGCGATGGGATGCGCCCAGGCTGTCTGGCCGATGCCAGCGACGAAGCTCAATTTATGGAATTGGCGGAGTTGGGCAAGCTCGCCCGGCGTTGTCGTCAAGCCGGGGTCCAGGTGATGATTGAAGGCCCTGGGCACATCCCACTGCAAGAAATCGAAATGAATATGCGTAAAGAGCGGGAGTTGTGCGATGACGCGCCATTCTATATCCTTGGGCCCGTGGTGATGGATTGCGCGCCTGGATATGATCATCTCACCAGCGCCATCGGCGCTACTCTGGGCGCCTGGCACGGCGCGGCGATGCTTTGCTATGTCACTCCTAAGGAACACTTGGGATTGCCTAACGCCGACGACGTCCGCACGGGTGTTATCGCTTATAAGATTGCTGCCCACGCTGCCGATATCGCCAAAGGCATCCCGCACGCTCGGGATCGCGATGACGCGATTAGCCAGGCTCGGGCCGATTTTGATTGGGACAAGCAGTTCGAATTGGCCTTAGACCCCGACAAAGCCCGGGAGCTGCGGGCCGAGGCGCTGCAGGAACGCAGCCTGCCCTCGGAGGGGCAGGGCGAGAAGTTCTGCACTATGTGCGGTCCGAAGCTCTGCTCAATACGTGTTAGCCGCGAACTCTGAGTCTTTTGCTTAAGGGAAAGCTGCCGGCTCCAAGCCGATACCGAGCCGGCGCAGTTCTGCGTCAGTGGCGAAGAAATCTTGAAAACTCCAAGGAGCATACCTGCCGTCCTTCTGCAGCTGCAGCTCGGCGGCCGGGTGCTCTTTTTGCAGCTCCTGAGCCTCTATTTTATATTGCTCAGGCTCGGCCTTGAACAACAACTGTTCGGCCAGAATGGGTATTTTGGGATTCACAAAATATGTCTCACTGATGTCCGCTGAATGTTCAGAAAGCATCGCCATAGTTGCTTTCAGCGATACTAGGTCGCCTTTGTAGCGACCGAAGCTGATTAGCTCTCGTGAAGTCTTCGGCATCCGGAGATAAAAACAATTATTAGTCAATTGCAAGGCTTCCAGATGATGCACTCCCAGTAACGTTTGGGCATATTTTCCTGGCGAGCACTCAAAGAAGATGTTATGACTCAGGGTCGCCATTTCTTCTGGCTGGTTATGAATATAAAAATGACTGATTTGATTCATATACCAGACACAGTGACGGATAGATAACTCAGGACAACGCCAGAAGCTAGAGCCGTGAAAACCACGGATAATGACACAGTTTTCCAGCCCTAACCGCGACACGCTGTTCGCTTCGATAAAGCCCGGCGTGTAGCCATTGCTGCGACCATCATAGAAACAGCGCTTGATAGTGATGTCTGAACCCCCGTTGATGCGGATACCGGCACCACTTGTGCCGTTGAAGTCACGAAAATGAAACCCGTCGATGATGATATGCGACTTGGTATCCAGCACGATGCCCTCGGTCAAGACTCGGAAGCCATCTAATAAGACTTTGGCGCCTGGAGCACTGCGCAGAGTCAACGGCATCCCTTGATCACCGCCGGCCCGGAAAATGAGTGTTTCACGATAGGTCCCTTCAGCAACCAGGATGGTGTCGCCGGCTTTGGCGACTTCCAAAGCACGAGAAATGTGCTGCCAGGGCGCAGCTGCGCTGCCGTCTTGCTGGTCATTGCCAGCCGGACTGATGTGATAGGTCTGAGACGCCTCTGCAGCAGCCAGCGTGGTCAGCGAAAAGACGGGTGAGGTGACCAGCTCCCGCGCTTTGAAACGGTCGGCCAGGGCTAGTTCGCTGTTGCCGTGATGTTCACGAGCTGGCGAGCGAGAAACGATTTTAGCAAAATATTGTTTGCCTGGGATCAAGCTGGTCAAGGTCACCGAATGATAATAGCTGCTGCTGTAAGCTTGGCCAACCTTTTGACCGCAACTCTCATCACCGCCCCACATCAGCTCAGTAGTGATGTCTTTGCGGTCGGTCCACCATTCGATGTTGGCTGTGGTGGACGTGACAGAGCGGACAACAGGACCGGTGATTTTAGCCGGCTTGCTCTCACGAATCAGCCGATACGGACCAAGTGGTAATGCATCCAGGCCGCGGCCCGCGAAGGCATTGGCATTCTTTAAGGTAAAGTCTCCTGCCGCGGCGTTGACGAACTGGGCCGCTGGTTGGCTGTCGGGGAAGATATTGCTGTGTTCCCAACCTTTTGACAAGTCCCATTGCGGGGCAACGCTAAAGGCGTTATGGCAGGCCAGGAAGTCTTGCCCGTTTATTTGCAGTGCTGCGCTGAAGCCGCAATTCCTGATACTGACGGCATTGGCGTTGATTTGTACGCCCTGACGGACGAAATTTATACTCTCCAGGCTGATATTGTTGGCGTTAACCAACAGTCCATTGCGGAAGATTGCCCGCATTCCGGAGCCGCGTGTTTTGACGCTGACATCTGGCACGGTTAACTCTGTCAGTTCGTAGATGCCAGGCAATAAATAGACCGTGTTACCGGGTTTGAGATGGCGGAAACTCTGCCAGGCAGTAACAATGGAACGTCCATTAGACGAGTCATTGCCCAATGGCGAAACGAAGAAGATATCGCCTTTGTCTTCAATGCCGTCAGAGAGTCCTTCAACGCCGGCCTGGGGTCGAAAATCGTGGTTGTCCGGGTCAGCAAAGAGACGATCCCAGTCCTGACGGGGAATTTTATCGATCCGCAAGTCGCTGGCATCTGCATTATAGGCATTGATGCCACCAGAGGTGTTGTGCTCGCTGTGGATGGAATGCACCCCGCTATCGCAATAGTTGTTACGGCAGAAGCTGTTGATATTGGTCGCTTTGATGCCCATTGCGTCCTCCCCAAAGGAGACGCAACCTTCTACCAGGCAATCCTCCGCCGTGCCGCCATAGACGCGGATGCCAATGCGTCCACCAGGCTTGGCACTGAAGAACGAACGACAGTTGCGGATGACTGCATTTTTGGCCGGACACCAGACCACGATGTTCCCGCCTGAAGAGGGATTGTAAGAGCCATTCGCATAGGCGGTGCAATTTTCCAGAACCCCGCCGTCTCCGTGTCCGCTGTGGATGCCGTTGGCGTTGAAAAAAGCCCTGCAGTTGCGCACTACGCTGTTTTGTGGATAGTTGATACGGATGCCGTACAGGCCGGAACTCATACCCTTGTTGACTCGGTTGTGGGAGTAGAATCCGGTAGTCATCAGGCCGTCAATAACCACATTGACCGGGTTCCTGATGAACAGGCCATTGCCAGTCAAGACAGAGATCGAGTAATGGTGCAGCTCTGCTGCTTCGCCGTCTGACGGTGAGATATATAACTTTTGGGCTTCTGCATCGTAGAACCACAACTCACGTTTGAATTCTAAGTCCAGCAAAGTCCCGGCCGGGAGAAAAATTTTCAAAGTATCGCGCTCATTCACAGCGTTGACGTTTTCCCTCCAGGTGATGCTGTAGGTGAATTGCGTCCCGGCTACTTTTGTCCAGCCAGAGCAGGGTAGGTCGCCGTATAACAACACTGATTCTGGGTATGCGGTCCGGATAACGGTCTGTTTTTCTGGCCCGCCCAAGCCATCGCGCTCCACCGATTCA
>CAZUCG010000158.1:0-6460 GCA_964619145.1 uncultured Lentisphaeraceae bacterium
GGCATAATAACATTTTGTCATAAGCTCAATCCGAGGTTAAATAAGGAGTGCAACTATACTTAAAACACTCTGTCGCGGGATAAGTTGATAGAGCTAAAAAAACTTTCGCATACCATACTACGAGCGCTAAAATTGCCGGCGACAGGCAGTTAGCAAGAAAAAGAAGGTCAGAATCAGCAGCGGGGGAGGCGTTATTTATTCAAGTTAGCGAGCTTGGCATTGGCTTCCTGCTTGGCCTTGATGTCGGCGGCAAGAGCCTCTTGCTCACGGTCTGGCTCTTTGGCAGGCTTAGCCGGGACATTTTTCAGAGCCGCCAGCTTCTCGAGATTCACGGTCGGCTTGGCTGGCTCAGCTGCTGTCTCGGCTGCGATGGCAGCGGCAACGGCAGCGGCAACCTGTTCCGGCCGGCGCAGAGTCTCCAGGATGGCTTGCTGGCGATTCTCGGCCAACTTGCCGCCATCGATCAGGTAGGCGGGTATTTCGCCGCCTGAATGCGCTCCTGCGGTATCTACGCTGCTATCTTGCGCTTGTCGAACGACATCCAAGAAGAAGTCTTCAAGGTTACGAAAAGGCGTGTCGATGTGCACTGCGGTCGGGTCAGTGACGCCGTTTGCCAGCAGCCACTGCTGTAATTCTTTGATGGTTGCTGCGCTAAGACGGGGCGTCACGACTCGAGTTTTATCTTCTTCCCGCAAGATATCCTTCAGCGGCCCATTGATTTGCACTTTACCGCCATAGAGCATCAGCACATCGTCGCAGACATCTTGGACGTCGGCCAGCAGATGGCTGCACAAAATAACGGTCTTGCCTCGGGAGGCGAGCAGGCGAATAACGTCCTTAACCTCTCGGCAGCCAATTGGGTCCAGGCCACTAGTCGGTTCATCGAGAATAACCAAATCCGGGTCATTGACCAATGCTTGGGCCAGGCCGATACGGCGGGCCATACCTTTGGAAAATTCGCCCACTGGTCGGTCGATGGCGTGTGACAGTCCGACCATCTCCAATAACTGGGTACAGCGTTCGCGGCGTTTCTGTTCATTGAGGCCGAAGAGTGCGCCGAAGAAATCTAGCGTCTCCATTGCGGTCAAGTAGCGGTAGAGGTAGGTTTCTTCTGGCAGATAGCCGATACGGCTCTTCATATCGACATTCTGTGGCTCTTCTCCGAAGACTTTCAGGATGCCGCGGTTGGGGTAGAGCAAGCCGAGGATCATTTTGACGGTAGTTGACTTCCCCGAGCCATTGGGGCCCAACATACCAAACACCTGCCCCTGCTTGACGCTGAAATCAATGCCATTGACAGCTCGAGCTTTAGGTCGGCCCCAGAAATCTTTGAATATCTTGCTTAAGCCGATTGCTTCTACTACCAGATTGTTTTTTTCATTCGCCATACAATTTTCCTGGAGGGCTTGCCTAGAGTCGCGGTCTAAGCTGGCATTAAGCCAGCTTTTTTGTTATTACTTAGTACTGTTGTTCTGCATCATTTCTCCGGAGCGGACGAGTCGGGCGCTATTGAAGATCACGAGCAATGAGCTGATGCTGTGTAATAGTGCCGCGCCAACTGGTGTGATGTCGCCCAAGATGGCGAAATATACCCCGACGATAATAAAGCCCAGGCCGATGGCCAGATTCTGATGCATCAATACTTTTGTTTTGCGTGCTAATGCGATGAAGAATGGAATACGGCGCAGGTCATTATTCATCAAGGCAATTGAGGCGCTTTGCACTGCGATATCACTGCCGAAGGCACCCATCGCGATACCGATATCGCCAGCTGCCAGCGCTGGTGCGTCATTGACGCCATCACCGACCACTGCGACTACATAACCGCTATTTTTGATTTCCTGCACGACTTGCTCTTTTTGCTCGGGCAGGCAGCCGGCGTTGACTTCAGTAATGCCGATCTGGGCGGCGACGGAGTCAGCGACGCGTTGGTTATCGCCTGTGACCATACAGCAGCGTTCGACTCCGAGTTCTTTCAATTGGGCGATGGCCTCAGCGCTGACTGAGCGGATGGCATCGCGCAGGCCAATCCAGCCCAATGCTTTGCCTTCTTTGGCGACGCAGACGATACTCATCCCTTCGCTTTCAGAGTCTGCCAGGGTTTCTTGCAGAGTATCGGTCTCAATCCCGAGCTCGACCAACCAGGTCTCCCGGCCAACCAGGCATTTTTGCTTATTAAGGCTGGCTCGCACGCCTTTGCCGGCCACTTCCTCATAGTTAGCGATATCCATCGGGATGACGCCGGCCTCGCCGGCGAGCTTGCGCATAGCCTCAGCTGCGGGGTGGTTACTGTGGTGTTCCACGCTGACGGCTACCTGCAGGAGGTCAGCCAACTCGACGCCTTCGACTGGTTGCAGGCGAGCGACTTCCAGTTTCCCCTCAGTCAGGGTGCCTGTTTTATCAAAAATAATCGCTTTGACTTTGGCTACCAGCTCCATGTGGGAGACGTCTTTGATCAGAATTCCCAGCCGGGCAGCGGCGGACACTGCGGCGATCACGGCTGACGGATAGGCGATGACCAAGGCTGCGGGCACGGCCATAACCAGGACTGCAATCACTCGGTCCATACCTCGGGTTATGAACCAGGCCAGGGCGGCAATCATCAGGATAACAGGTGTATAATAGCCGATGTATTGATCCAGGACCCTCATAATGGGCAATTTACTTTGTTCGGCATCGGCAATTAGGCTGCGGACTTTGCCTAATGTGGTATCAGTTCCGACCCGAGTGACCTTGAAATCCACCAAGCCAGTCAGGTTCAGGGTACCGGCAAAGACCTCATCGCCCTTATTTTTATCCATCGGCAATGATTCACCGGTGATGCTGGCCTGATTGACTGTGCTGTTGCCGTTGAGGATCAAGCCGTCAGCGGGGAAATTCTCGCCTGGTCTGACGCGGCAGATATCGTTTGGCTGCAAGTCATTGAAAGCATCTGCTTCTTCTTCTTTGCCATCTTTTAGTCTGCGGGCGGTGCGTGGTGTCAAGCGGACGACTGCTTCGATAGCGGCTTCGGCGCCAATTGCGGTGCGTTTTTCGATAGTGATGGTAATCATCATAAAGAAGGCCACTGCTCCGGCGGTGCGATAATCTTGCATCGCGAAAGCTGCGATCAGTGCCAGTGCGACGAGTTCGTTCATCCGCACTC
Organism: uncultured Lentisphaeraceae bacterium; assembly: GCA_964619145.1. Classification (GTDB taxonomy): domain Bacteria; phylum Verrucomicrobiota; class Lentisphaeria; order Oligosphaerales; family Oligosphaeraceae; genus JAAZIZ01. Next base: position 3,146 of record CAZUCG010000158.1, read on the forward strand.
GTCCTAGATACAAGTTATGGATAGCTTCCCAAAAAATTGGTATAGCCAAGATGACCGCGCCGACAAACGCGCTGGCATCGCGGGCGATCGCGTCGGTGATTTCGCTAAAAAAGACCTTGGCGATATAGGAATTAAGAACCAGGATGCCTCCGAAGAGAGCAATGCCCAGTCGGGTCATATCCGAACGGCTGGTTTTGACAGTAGCCTTGGCGGCATCTGGTGTGCTATTCGATTCTGAAACCATAAAAAAATTCCTTATGCGGTGCGTTTAAGCGCAGGGATTTTGCAGCCATTTTGCTATAGCTGTCAGTTGAAGGTAGGCAGCGCGGTTTTTGTCTTAATCTCGCCAAGTTGGGTGTACGCATCCAGTTGAGCGAGGTCAATGTTGTGGTGCTTGCATCTGGTTGTCTTTTTCTGGGACTGGGCTGAGTTGGATGCGCAATTCTTGATTGCCACCTGGCAGGCGATGCACGATGTATTTATTGGTGACATTGGCCAACACTTCTCTCAGTGCGTCGGTATAGAGTGCAGTCAACATCGTGTCAGGGTTGCGGTTATATTCTGCCAGCACGGTTTCGAAGTATGAGCTGTCGGCTTTTACTGTTTCAACTACTCGAGTCTGATAACTCTTAGCTTCGTTGGTAATTTGGTATTTTCTGCCTTCGGCCTCCAAAATGACTTTGTCACGGTAAGTCTTGGCGTTAAGTATTTCTTTTTGTCCGTCTTCCTGGCTGGCATTGACGCTTTCGAATGCCTCGCGGGTAGCATCTGGTGGTGAGATAGCAATGATGTTCAGTGACTGGATTTGCACGCCTAGGCCGACTTCATCAAGTAGTGTTGCCAAGCGTTCTTGCACCCGGTCTTTGATGCTCTCTACGTTGCCATCAGGCAGCATCCTGGTCGTGCTCCATAGCTCCTCGCCTTTCCAAGTCGCGAACTCCAGGATTACAGACTCGCTCAACAGGCAGTCGATGATTTTTTCAGCACCGCGTTTATGGGCTTTTTTCTCAGTTGCGCGGTCTTCGTTGTCGTCATAAAATTTCAAGTAGTATGCGCTGGGGTCGGCCACTCTATAGGTAACTTCCCATTGGGAGTGCATAATATTGGTATCTCCAGTGAGCGTATAGCCGTCTACGCCGGGGCGCAAGACATCGTGCTTCTGTTCTTCTTCGCCGGCCACTGCTTTGACCCAGGGTCGGAAATGGTTGCCAGTATTAACACTGATCGACGAGTCAGCGGCCATATCTTTGACCAAGTCGATAGGATATGGCCAGGCCCAATACCAATGCCCGCTGACCAGGATTGAGGTCGGGCCAGTTTCCGGGTCAACTTGACGGCTTTGCAGGGCTCCAAAGCGGAAAAGCATAGCGACTTTGCCTTCATCTACTCGGAACATACCGCTAAAAAGCAGATAAATGAAGACCAAGATGATAAGTACTCGCAGGCACCAAAAGAGTACCCGCAGCATCCGCACCAGTGATTGCATACCAGCATCCGCTTTGTTAGTAGTCGGAGCGACTGGTGACGTGTTATGAATTTTTTCCTCAGCCATACTATGATTCCTGTTTGCTGCTGATTATCAAGCTAAGCCGTGCTCGGGCGGCAGATACCCGCGGGCATTATTTTTTTGGTACGGCTAATTCCGTGGCGTTGGCTTTGAAAAGCGTGAAAGGCGGCGTCTCGGTATCGAGAATCAGGGTGTCATTTTCGCCCAGGCTGATTTTCAGTGCTTCCAGGCTGCGCAAGAATTTCGCCAACTCCGGGTTCTGGCTAAACACCGCGTAGAATTTAGCGGCCGTCTCATCGCCTTGGCCGCGGATGCGCTTGGCTTCGGCCTCGGCTTCGGCCAGGATGTCACTGGCTTTGCGTTCGGCCTCGGAGCGGATGCGCTGCGCTTCGCTTTTGCCCTCATTGAGCAATTTTTCAGCTTTGTTAGCTCTCTCTGCTTTCATCCGGTCGAAGACTTTGGCAGTCACGGTTTCTGGGAAGCCGAGCTGGCGGAAACCGACTCGAGTGACCTCGATGCCGTATTCCTGCATTGCGGTTTTTTTGATCCGGGCCAGCATCTGTTCTTCGATTTCTTTCATTTTCGCTTCGCTGGTATTGATATTAACCAACTCCGAGAAATTATGCCTCGGTATAACTTCGGCCCGGCTATTGCGGACAATTGCTTCGAGGTTTTCTTCTGCTCTCTGGGTAGATTCCAAGCGTTTCATAAACAAGCCCGGGTCGCCAATGCGCCATAAGACATAAGTTGAGACCACGATTTGCTGCTGGTCTTTAGTAGTCAGCTGTTCGAACTTGCCGACTTGCAGTTCATAACATTGTAGGCGCTTGTCGTGTCGCCAGACCTGATCAATAAATGGTATTCGCAGATGCAAACCTGGCTTATACTCGATAATTTTTTCATTTGCGTCGCTTCTGGGTTTCCCGAAGCGCTTCAAGATGGCATACTCTGTTTCCTCAACTTGAAAAGTCACCATCGCAATAATAAAGATTGCTACCACCAGCAATGCCAAACTTACTACTGGCCAGTGTTTGGAAATTCGACTGTTCTTGTCGTTCATAATCGTTTGTTCCTTAGAGGTATTATTGTATAAAATTATGTTGTAGGCGGGGAACTAGCATTTCGACTCGAGATTTCCCTGGCTTAGTCTAGGGGTTCTCAAAATTGCCGAGGTTCAAATCCAGCAAGCTAGATTTGAGCTTCTTTTCCAAATTCAGGATAATGACTTCTTTGTCATTGCCCTGATTGCTGGCCAGGACGTACTTGCGGGTATTTCTGGTCTGGTTGACCATTACGTCGAGATAACTGCTCAAGACGAACAAGTCGGGTGAGGCCTGATAGCCTTTGAGTTGACTGAGGAAGCGTTCACTTTCGGCCTCCGAGACTTTGCTGCGTTCCGTTTTATATGCCTCTGCGGCATTTTGCAACATATAGACTCGGCTGGCTGTGGCTGGTTCTAATACGGCCGCGTAAGTCTGCGCTTGCAGGATTTCGGTCAGCTGTTTTTCCCTTGAGGCCACCACATTATCGAAGGCACCGCCTACTCCTACTGGTGGATGCAGGCCGACCAGGCCCACAAAAATTACTTCGATGCCCAGCTGAGCGTCATCACTGGCTTCTTGGATGCGCTTTTTCAAGATGGCGCTTGCTTCGTAGCGCTGATGTCCTAGTATGCCGGCAAAGTCGGCGCCTGCCATATAGCGGATCAGTTCCCGGCAGGCGACATTTTTCAGGCTTTTGCCAGAATATTGGTGTCGGTAAGCATAATCATAGAGGTTTTTGACTTTGAAATATAGCGGTATATGAGC
>CAZUCG010000159.1:0-6457 GCA_964619145.1 uncultured Lentisphaeraceae bacterium
TTTTAGCTTATGCGGCTGTAATTTTTCTTATGCCCATCGCCTTAAAAACTGTCTTGCTCTTGATTGCCGCAAATTTCTTTATGACTTTTGCCTGGTACGGTCACTTGCGCAATATGAGTAGTCGGGCTTGGTATGTGGCGGCGATTGTCAGCTGGTCAATTGCGCTCTTCGAGTACTTATTGCAAGTGCCAGCCAACCGTATGGGGGCGCAAGTGCTGACTGTCTCACAGCTGAAAATCATCCAGGAGGTCATTACTCTGAGTGTTTTTGTGCCGTTTGCGTTGCTCTATCTGAAAGAAAAATGGACGTGGAATTATCTGTGGGCGGGCCTCTGTCTTGGTGGGGCGGTGTTTTTTATATTCAAAAAATAACCGGCCTAGCGTTGGGCCGCTTGTGAGTTAAAATCAGGAGAAAAAAATGGAAAAACGAATCGCCGCTTTTGGCGAAATAATGCTACGCCTTTGCCCAGCTGGGAAGAAGCGTTTTCAGCAGGTCCTACCTGGTCAATTGGAAGCCACTTTTGGCGGTGGCGAGGCGAATGTCTGCGTGTCGCTGGCGATGTTGGGCGCTGATACCCGTTACTTGACCGCCTTGCCGGATAACCCTATCAGCCAGACACTGCTGACCCAATTGCGCGGCCTGGGAGTGGAGACCGATATGGTGTTGCTATCTCCCAACGGCCGTCTGGGAATTTATTATGCCGAGCACGGTGCGGCTTTGCGCGGCTCGAATGTAATTTATGATCGTGAGAATTCTGTCATCTCGCAATACGGCCCAGATGATTATTGTTTTGAGGCAATGCTGGTTGGTTGCTCGCATTTACATTTGACCGGCATTACCCCGGCCTTAAGTGAAAAAGCTTACCGGGCGACCTTGGGTATCGCCGAGGCGGCTGCCAGTTTGGGCTTGACTATCTCCTGTGACTTGAATTACCGCAAGAAGCTCTGGAAATGGCGGCCTGGCATCAGCCAGCAGCAACTGGCAAGTAAATGTATGAGCCAAATTGTCACCCACGCTGACATTATTATTGGCAATGAAGAAGACGCCGGCGATGTCTTTAACATTCACGCTGAAGGGGCGGCGGTAGAGAAGGGCTGCCTGAATACCGCTAACTATCAAGAAGTCGCGGTCAAGCTGGCGAAGCAATTCCCCAAAGCGGCCTATATCGCCATAACTCTGCGCGAGAGCATTTCTGCAGATCACAACAATTGGGGCGGGATGCTCTATGACGCCCGCCAACGGGAAGCATTTTTTGCCCCGCTGTCGGCCGATGGCGAATACCAGCCGTACCAGATTCACGATATCGTGGATCGTTTTGGCGGCGGTGATTCATTCTGCGCCGGATTGTTGTATGCATTGAATACACCCGAGTTGGCCGAGCCAGCGACGGCTATCCGTTTTGCCGCCGCGGCTAGCGCTTTGAAGCATACGATCGAGGGCGATTTTAATTTTTCGAGCATCTCTGAAATAATGGCCTTGCTCAAAGGCAATAGCTCGGGGAGAGTGATGCGATGAAGCCTTTGAGGTTATTTCAGCAGTATTTGGCGGCCTGTCCGATCATTGCTATCTTACGTGGCATTACCAGCGCAGAAGTGCCTGCGGTCTGTGATGCGCTGTTCGCGGCCGGCATTCGCCTGCTGGAAATACCGCTGAATTCACCGACTCCAATGCGCAGCATCGCTCTAGCGGCCGAGCATTGTTCTGGTCGCCAACTGGTCGGTGCAGGGACGGTGTTGAGTGTGGAGGCAGTCGCAGAGGTAGCCGCTGCCGGTGGCCAGTTCGTTGTTTCACCGAATACAGACATCTCGGTCATTCAGGCTACGGTGCAAGCTGGTTTGCTATCCATCCCGGGCTTTATGACTCCAAGCGAGGCTTTTGTGGCTTGGCAGGCTGGTGCGGATTACCTGAAGTTATTTCCGGCAGGGCAGTTCGGCCCGAGCTATATCCGTGATTTGCAGGCCGTAATTAAGGCGCCGATGGTGGCGGTCGGCGGGGTCAACTCCCATAATATGGCAGATTTCTTGGCTGTCTGCCCAGGCGTGGGCTTGGGTGGAGCGTTGTACACTGCCGGTTGCACGGCAGAACAAGTCCAAGCGAAGGCCGGACAACTGCACTGGCCCAGCGCTAAATAGACCGCATCTAAAAACACAGTTGTAAGTTGTAAGTCCACAATGCTGTTTAGGTGGTGGAATTAGTCCATCCCGGGTTTTCGTGTTTTCGCGGACTAAAATTGTTTTTGCCTTTTGGGCTGGCCTCTAAATAACTCGTCACCACAAGGAGGAAAATAGCGTATGAATAACTGTGATTTAAAAATTACTCAGCTCACTGAGATGATTGCCCGTGATTGGCTGCTGTTGACGGTCGGCAGCGTGGAGCATTACAACCCGATCACTGTGAATTGGGTCACTTGTGGGTACCTGTGGATGAAACCGGTAATCACGGTTTTTATTCGGCCAGAGCGATATTCCTATCAGCTGCTGGAAAAACGACCAACTTTTACGGCCTCGTTCTTTGCCGGGAAACAGCGCGAGGCGCTGAATTTCTGTGCCGGTTGCTCTGGTCGGGACGTCTCGGATAAGTCTATAAAAGCCGGTTTGACGCCATTCCATACTTCGCACGGCAATGTCGGCTATCAGGAAGCTGAGTTGGTTCTCGATTGCAAGGTTCTTTATTCCGAGCAACTAAGCCAAGCTAGCTTCCTGGACCAGACAGTATTAGACGCATATTACCGCGAAGGCGGCCTGCACAAGATGTATGTCGCAGAAATCGTGGACCGGCATTGCCCCAGCAAAGACTAAGCACGCTGAAATTTCGCGCTGAACATCGCGTCACAGTCGCCATCCCAAGGCCAGATTTGATTATATCCCTCGCATTGGCGGCCAGTGACCGGACAAGTGAATGGCGTCAAGGTGAACTCTGGCTGCTGGCGGAGAAATTCTTCCACTACGCCTTGATTTTCCGCCCTGAACATCGAGCAGGTGGAGTAAACCAGCGTCCCACCCGGTGCCACTGCCTGAGCCGCATTAGCTAATAATTGCAATTGTAGTTGTACAAATCCCGCTAATTCATCTTCTTCGGTCGTCCAGCGGGCATTGGGATTGCGTCTCCAAGTGCCAGAGCAAGAGCAGGGCGTATCGACTAGCACGCCAGCAAAACGCCCGCGGAAAGTCGGCATCGCTTTGCCCTTCCATTCTTTGTAGCGGATATTGGGGAACTGTGCCCGTCGAGCCCGCAGTTTTAGCTCTTTGAGCTTATGTAGCCGGATGTCGGTAGCCAAGACGCTGCCCTTGCCTTGCATCAACCAGGCTAGGTGCAGCGTTTTGCCGCCACCGCCAGCGCAAGCATCCCACCATTGTTCACCGGGATGGGGCGCGCAAATATTGGCGACTGCTTGCGAGGCGAGGTCCTGAATTTCAAAATCACCGGCCTTGAAATTGCCTTGCTGCCGTAAATTACCGCTGCTGATATTTATTTTCAGCGCATATTGCAGGAGGTTATGGCGGCTGGTTGGGATATCATCGCTCGCTAATTCCTTTTGCAGCCATTCGACATCGCTGATTTGAGCCCGCAGCCAGACTGGTGGGCGAATTTGCATCCATTGCAGGAGCTGCTCCACAGCGAGATTTTCCTCGACGGCGAAATGTTCCCAGGCCCAATCCGGCAGCAGCTGGGCCGGATTTAGGATTAGGCCATCAGGCAATAGAGGCGCTAGCATTTTGCTTTTGTCGGTGAGGCTGGCATTGGCGTTCGTGTTCAGCGGCTCTGCGTCTGCGAATTCGGGAATGCCTTCCGCCCAGAGGTCGGCGGCAGCGGGGATTTCAGCTGGATTTTCCAGTATCCAGGCGGCATAGAGGCATTTATGCCATTCGGTGATTGGGATGTACCGGTCACCGGTTTTGCCTTGCCAGGCCTCTACAAAAACCGGTGGTGCCAGGTGCTGCAGCCATCCCCACCAGCGCAAGAGCGCAAACAGCGTCTCGCTGATGAGGCGGCGATCCCGGGAGCCGAATTGTCGGTTGGCATAGAACGCATCTTTCAGGCAACGGTCCGCAGGCCTACCAGACAGCATCGTCTCGGTGAGGGTATTGATAACAGTCTCAGCGCAGACGCGGGCCTGGGTCGCCAAGCGGTTCGGGGGCATAATTTGCTTAGTTGGCATAACAGGCTTTCTTTTTGGCGGCTTGCACGGTATTGAACAATAGCATAGTGATAGTCATTGGACCGACGCCGCCGGGGACTGGCGTAATCAGCGCGGCTTTCTCGCTGACAGCGGCAAAATCGACATCGCCGACCAGTCGGTATCCGCGCTTAGCGGTCGGGTCATCGACTCGATTGACGCCGACGTCGATGACTACTGCACCTGGCTTGACCATCTCGGCGGTGATGGTATTCGGACAGCCCGCAGCCGCAATAATGATATCCGCCCGGAGAGTATGGCTGGCTAAATCGCGAGTGCGGGTATGGCAGATGGTCACGGTGGCGTTGCCGTAGTCGGATTTCTGCGCCAGCAGACTAGCCAAGGGCTTGCCGACGATATTGCTGCGCCCAACCACCACGACCTCGGCACCAGAGAGATTTACCTCGCAGCGTTTGAGCAGCTGCAGTACGCCGTGTGGTGTGCAGGGCAGGTAGGTGTCTTCACCAAGGACCATCTTGCCGACGTTGACCGGATGGAAACCATCGACGTCTTTTTCGGGAGAGATGGCGTTGATGATTTTGCTTTCTGAGATGTGGCCTGGCAGGGGCAACTGCACTAGTATGCCGTGAATTTTCGGGTCATTGTTCAGTTGTTCGATAAGCGCCAACAGCTGTTCTTCACTCGTCTCGGCTGGCAGACGGTTGTCAGATGAATAGACACCTATTTCTGCGCAAGCCTTCTCTTTGGCAGTGACGTAAGATTGTGAAGCGGGGTCGGCACCGACCAGCACTACCGCTAAACCGGGCTGCAGGCCGCATTTTGCGCCTAATGCCGCTACTTCTTGCTGTAGTTCTTGCCGGATATCGGCCGCGACTTGTTTTCCATCAATTATTCTGGCTGGCATAGTTCTCCTTTTAGGGTGCTAAGCCGCAAACTGCGCGGCTGCTTATGATTAAGAAATAAAAACTTGTCTGGCACGAAATTTGGTCGCTACTTGGCTTTCGAGGCAAAGATTGGGCTGCAGGCTAGAATCAGCAGCAGCAGCCCTAGGACCGGGAAGATGCCAAAAAACAGCCAGCAGAGCCCCGTCCAGGCTACGATTCGGCGGCTGCGCATTTTTTCAGGTAGCCAGCCCAGCCTCTTGCGGCTGAATAAGAGTACCGCGCCGCTGGCCAGTAGCGCCAGCAGCAGCAGGTAGGCGAGGTTCTTCAGGGCAGTCAGGCTGGGCCGCGATAGCGCCCGTCCCGTCACCTGCTGGATGCCACGCGGGCTGGAAAAATACAACACCTGCCAACGGCTGTCGTCTGGGGTTGGGAAATCTAGCCGTAAACTAGCTTGGTTGGCGGTCGCCGCTGGTGCTGCTGGTGGTGCAGGTTGGGACATTGCTGGCATAATTGCCGAAGCCTCTGCCTCGGCAACGGGAGCGTCTGACAGCGCGCCTTTTTTCCGGCCTTTTTTACCAGCTAAGCGGTCCGCCCCGAGGCCTGATAGTCCGTCTGCGGCATTTAACTCCAAGGCGTCTGCCGGCGCGGCCGTAACCCTAGAGCGAAGCATTTTTTCGGACTGCGCCGGCGCAGCAGGTTTTTGGGGTTGGACTGGCTCTGGATATTTCCAGCGCACTTGCGAGCGGCTATCAGCGGCGCGCAGATGTCCGAGCAATCCGCCTTGGTCTTCTTCCCAGCTGGGGGCATCACTGCCGGCGAAATCGCTGTCGGACCAGTTGTGGGGGGTACTTTCTTCGCCAGCAGAGTCCACCAGGCTCTGGCTGAGTTGCTGGCATTGTTCTCGAACACTCAGGCGTTTGCTTTGTGATTGTTGGTTGAAGGCGGCCTGTTGTTCGAGTAATTGCAGCTGTTGCTGGATATTCTGGACTGCGGATTGTTGCTGGCTGCTTTGACTTAAACGGGAGACATCGGTCTGTATTTGTCGATTGAATTTGGCATAGTTGCTGACGGCTCGCGACTGCGAGAAGATATTTTGACTTTGCATCGCTAAATTCAGGCGCTGGGCCTGTTGATTTTGATAAGCCAGCTGACCGTAGTAATATTGCTCCCGATTGACAGTCTGTCCCAGGCTACCAGCAAAGGCAAACCACTGCAAGGCCTTGGGCAGGCGCAATTCCAGCAGGCTGCGTTCAACATTGAGATTCTGGGCGCTGATAAATGGGAATTCCAACTTTCGGCATCTGCCGGGACGAACAATGAAGGCGGAGTATTTCAGCACGACCTGGTAATCGAGGTCTCCTTCCGCTGTTTTGATTAGGGCGATGTAAACTCTTCCAACTCCACCGCCACTGGGGAGGATGGGCTTGACAGGCTC
>CAZUCG010000160.1:0-6412 GCA_964619145.1 uncultured Lentisphaeraceae bacterium
GGACGAATGGGACGAATGGGACGAATGGGACGAATGGGACGAATGGAGCGAATGGATACGACAGTAGGACAATGAGCTGGAAAAGTTCAGAACAAGCATTCCATTATCACCTCGTCAAATCCATACTTCCAAAAAGTCCTCTAGCATCTGCAGCGTAAAAAAAGCATTGCCCCGCATCTCGCACTTCCCCGTTCCCGTTTTCCCCACGACTTACAATTTACGACTTACAATTTACGACTTACAATTTACGACTTACAATTTACGACTTACGATTCTGCAGTCGGAAAAATATTGGCTTAACTGCAAAAAGCGATTATGTTATATCGTGGCCCTAAAACACCTCTCATCTCTGCGGAGTTACTAATGCTTAGCCTGCCTAAAAACAGCGTAGTTGTACTCTTTTTCGCACTTATCCTACCTCTTTTGGCGGCAGATTACCGCGAACTGCATATCCCGGCAGAAGAATTACCCCTGCTCTTGGAAAGTTGGCCCAGTGCGACACTGTTAAGCCGCGAGGAATTCAATCGGCTTTTACAGGAGAGCCATCTTCTGACAGAAGAAAAACCACCTATCAGTTTGGTATTTTCGCAGCTGGACAGCCTGATCAGCGTCCAGGACGGCCGCGCGATTATAGAATTGCAGGGCCAGGCTGAAGTCCTGGCAGACGGCTGGAACACCCTGGAACTAGCCAGCGAAGGCATCGCCTGGCAGGAATTCACTCGGCAAGGACAAGTGGCCTACTGCTGCCGGACAACTGACGGTCGTCTGGCTTTGCAGCTACCCAAGGGGCGGCAGTCTTTCAGCCTGCGAGGCGAAGTACCCGTCCAGGCTGAGAAGAGCAGCCGCCAGCTGGCCTTCACCCTGCCCGACGCCGTGACCGGACAGCTGCGGCTGGAAGTCGGCGGCGATGTCGTCTTAAAGGCCGGTCCGCCAGTCCTGCAACGCATCTACCAGAGCGAGCTCAATGTCACTGTCTTCACGCTGTTGCCGCAACGCCGGCCGTTACAGATCGTCTTGTCACTGAACAACCGTTTTCAGCAAGGTGAGCGACTCTTGCTAGCGAATTCCCAGCTATTGAATACGCTTGGGGAACAAGAAGAGCTACTGTCGGCGGTGGTAACTCTGCAAGTATTCCATCAGCCGTTGCCGGAATTCCGGCTCCGCCTTGCAGCAGCCTTCGAAGTCACCGCAGTATCCGGCCCGCCCGGGCTGGTCGCCTCTTGGGAAATGCGCCAGGAAGGCGAGCTGGCCATCCAGTTCAGTGAGGCCCTATCTGGGCAGGCCAAGCTGGAAATCAGCGCGATCCGGCGACAGTCCCGAGGAAATGACCACGCTTTCACCTGGCTATTCCCAGAATTCCAGCCGCTTGATTGTTATCAGGCCGGGACTTTCGCGGTAGTGCGCAAACATCCAAAGTGGCGCATTGAGCACTTGCAGGGTCGAGGAGTGTTGTTCTACTCACAGGAATTCGCCAAAAGACTTTCACTCATCCAGGCGGATGAGAGCGGCACTGAATATGTAGCCTCGTTTTCGGCTCCCGGGCTGTATCAAGTCAGTGCACAACGCATCCACCGCGCCGCCTTGCAAGTGCAGGTCCAACTGGCAGCCAGCTGGCAATTAAGCGAAAAAGAGCAGACCTTGGCCTTGGAGTGCACCTTGCAACCGACTGGCGAAGACCTGTTCCAGTTGCCCCTGGAGTTGCCGCCAGAATGGAAACTGCGGCCTGCCTCTGCGACAATTGACAACCTGCCTCATTTCTCGATAACTCCTGCTAGTAACCAGCCAGGAAAATATATTTTGCATTTTCCCCAGGGAGTAAAAGCCGGACAGACAATCAGCGTGGCATTGACTTTCACCGCCATACCGCAAAATTGGTTATCTGCGTGGTCTGGGCCCCGCGAAAGCACCTTCCCCCAACTGAATCTGCCGGGTGTTTCTTGGCAAGGCGGAACCATCAAGGTGACTTTTCGTGATAGCCTGCACGGGGAATTGCTGACTCTGCAGAATTGCCGGCCGCTTAAGGGGAATCAGACTCGCCAACAATCTTTCCGCTGCCTGCAAGCGCCAGGACAGTTAAGCTACCGCGTCTCTCGCTTGCCTTCGCAATACAGTGCAGAGAGCTATTCGTACTACAAAGTCGCTAGCGACCATCTCGTCGTCGCTCACGAAATCAACTACCTTCTGCACGGAGCAGCCATCCGCCAGCTGAACTTCGAACTGCCCGAGGATACCCCAGAAGCACTAGCCGTCAGCGGCAAATTCTGCCAAGTCAAGGAATTCACCTACCAGACCAAGGACGGAAAAAAAATTTACACCGCTTGGTTGGACCGGGAATTCAGCGGCCCGGCTGAGACCCTGAGTATAAACTACCAACTCCCGGCCGAGAATTCCGCTGAGCGGCAGCGTTTGCCGGCCATCAGCGTGGCCGGCGCCGAGCCTTTTTCCGGTCGCTTAGCCATTGAAGGCCAAGCGGAATTCGCGGTACAGATTTACGACCCGCCCCGCAAAATCGACGTCGGCGAGTTAGCCGGGGTGGCGCATCCTCCGGGTCAGCGCCTGCTGGGCGTCTATGCCTTCAGTGGGCCGGCGCCGGCAGTAGAAATCGCCGTACAACGCCAGACGACTTTCCGGCTTCCCAATTGTCTGGCTCAGCAATGTCAGGCCACGATGCTATTCTCAACTAATGGCATCAGGCAATTTGCCATCGAATACATCTTGCGGCCTAACTTGAATGCCCTGCAAGTACGACTGCCGGAGGGCGCGCAACTCTGGTCAGCGCTGCTGGACGACAAACCCGCGGTGCTGATGCAACAAGACAGCGGTTTTCTGGTGCAATTCCCCGGCCAAAACAACACCAATGGCGTGCGCAAATTAACCCTGGTGTACGAGTCTTCTACGGCAAGGCCTGGGTTCCTGGGGCATATTGCCGGTGTGCTGCCAGAATTGCTGTACCGGAATGAACAGGGCAGCGACTGCATTGTGCCAGTCGCCAATGTCCTGTGGACAGTACTGTATCCGCAGAACTACCAGCCGCTGACCTATTCTGGAGAGGTCAGCTCCCGACAGAGTTTTAGCGGCACAGCCTTAGCACCGTTATTAGGCAAATGGCTTTACCGCTGTACCGGTGAGATCAATCCCAAACACGGTTGCCTCGGAGTACTATACTATCCCCTCGCAGCGGCCCGGCAAAAAGCCGCCGCGATGCAAAAATTCAGTTCCAAGGAATACTTAGTCGAAGCCGACCAGGTAGCAGGCGCTCCTGCTGCCAAGATGGCCGAGCAAGCTGGCGATCTTGGCAGCAAACTCGACTTCATCGGCAGAAGCATAAACCAGGAAAAGCGCGAGGAGAAGGTCCGGCAAAAAACTGTCACTAAACTGTCCAGCCTCAACAAGAGCCTGGATATCGATTTAGTGCGCAATGGCCAGGCGATCAGCTTTTTCAGTCTGGATCACAAAAGTCCATTCCGCCTGACCGTGATTGAGGACAGCGCCTGGCGTGGCATTCGCCGAGTGGCTGTCCTGCTGCTATTTGTCATCGGCTTCCTGCCTGCACTACGGAGCCGAAGACGCAGGGCGAAGTACATTATCACGGTTCTGCTACTGAGCGGCCTTTTGCCATTGCTGCCGGGTTGGGGAATGACCTCCTTTGTCTTCAATACCCTATTTCTCGCAGGGTTACTTTTGCTGTTGCTCTATGGCTTGCTGGCAATCCTTCACAAGGTCCAGCACCGGCGCCAGGGCCGAACAACAACTTCGGCCGCTGTCTTACTGCTGCTGACCCTGGCGGTTCTCGCCGTCAGCGCTCAAGAACAGCCTCTGCTGCCTCCGGCCTTGCAGTTACTAGCCCCGCCTGCAGCTGTTCCGGTCGGCAGCCCGGCGGCGGTACTCATCCAGGCCTACAAGCCGGTACCGATTTCGCTGCCGGCAGATGCCGTAATCGTACCGTATTTGCCTGGTATGCCTGCCAGCCAAGTGCTCTTGCCGCTCGAATTCTATCAGCGACTGACAAAACCCCACCCGGTGGACACAGTCACGCCACCTGACTACCAACTCAGCGGCGTGACCTACAGCTGCGATTTGGGAAACCCCCAGGCGGAAGACGTCACCTTCTATGGCGAATTCAGCGCCGCCAGTAACCGCCTGGGACCAATCGCACTGCCGCCAATGCCCTTCTCTGGTGTGGTTATTGAAGACGTTAGCATCAATGGGCAGAATCGCGGTTTCTGGCAGGAAGACACACCCGGCGGCGGGCGCAGCCTCCACTTCGCGCTAGACAAACCCGGGCCAGCGCAAGTGCGCTTGCGCCTTAGTTGCCCGGTCAACAAACAAGGCGGTTGGCACCGGGCATTAGTCCAACTGCCCCGTACTGCCCAAGGGATGCTGCGTTTGCAGAACCTGCCTGAGGGCAGCGAATTATCGCTGAATTACGGGCAAGGCTTCTGGAATACCCGGGCAAGGTCAAAGACGCCTTTGATCTTCGCCCTGCCAGAAACCACTATGACACTGCAATGGCGCATTGCTGCCGGACAAAGTGAAATCGACCGCACCTTGACCGTGACCTCTATTGTCGGCTTCGCCCCTACCCCAGCCAGACAACACATTTTCTGGCAACCGACCTTTGTGTTTCAGGATGCTGGCAGGACTGTCTTTGAACTGGAAATCCCGGCCGATTGGCGAGTGGAACAAATCAGCGGCAGCAACGTCCGCGGTTGGGAAGCTAGTCCAGCAGCAACGCCAGCTGACAATGCCAAGACGCTGATACCACCTGGCAGCGCCTCTATGATTGGCCTGCGCCGTAAAATCAGCGTACATCTGCTGAAACCCGCCAACAAGCAAGAGACGATCCAACTACGCTTGCTGGCCTCAGGGTTGGAATACTACCCCTATCCACAGAAAATTTACTTCCCAGCCTTGACAGTGCCCACAGCTGCCCGACATCAAGTCACAGCTGTAATCGACACCCCCCTGACCTTTAGCCTGCACAGCGAAAGTCTCCCCCCGCTGCGCCGCATCGACAGCGCCAGCGCCTACGCCCAGTTCTGCCTGGCTTTCCCCGACCAAGAGGAGGTTTTTCGAGCTTCGGAGGCTTGGGAGTGCAATGGCGAACCACTACCCTTGCAATTTCAAATTCAGCCTGACAGCCGGGCGGCCGAAGCCAAGCTCGAACTCATTCAAGAACTGACGCTTGATGGGCTGGAAGTCGAAGGATGTTTCCAAATTAAAACCGCCCTCCCCGGTGCCATCCAGGAGTCTTTCGCCTTACCGGTAGGTTTTGAGCTGCAGACTGTCCTGGCGCCGTCACTGCTGCATTGGTTCGTGGAGACAGAGCAGGCACAACCACGAGCGGTACTGCTTTTTGCTGGCAACACGGCCCAAAAACGCCGGGTGCTATTCCGGGGTCGCAGCCTGCGACCTTGCCGCCCCGGCCTTGACCTGCCGCTCTTGTCATTTCCTTGGTCCGGCGTCGTCAACCAGCACACGGTACTCGTCGTACAGACCCGTCAACCCTGGCAGCTGCAAGAAAAAAACTTACACGCGGTGGAGACGATGCTGTTAGAGCATTGCCGTGCTTGGTTGCATAAGCCAGCTCCTACCAGGCTGGCTTTCCAGAGCAAGAGCGCGCAATATTCCGGCGAGTTATCCATCACCGGCAAAACGGCCGATATCACTGGTCAGTGCCTGCACAGTATCCGCTTGACAGAATCAGCCTTGCTGGAAACAATCCTTTTTCAGGTCAATTTGGAAGGCGAAATTGAGGATTTTACCTTTGATCTGCCGGAACATTGGCGCAATGTGAGCATCCACCATCCCGCCGTTCGCAGTACTAGCATCGAGACTGTACCGGGCGAGGCAGCTTTGTTGCGCTTTACTTTGCGCTTCCTGCAACCACAAAACGGGCCATTTCTGCTCTGGCTGCAGCTTGACCGCCAAGCTCTGGCCGATATCACTGTCCAGCCAGTGCCTAGTCCCTACTCCCTGCAACACTTCCTGGTGCTAGAGAATTCCGGGCGTGATGAAGTCTTAGTATCGTCCTTGCAAGGTTACGACCCGGTTCTGCCCGAGGCCATCCAAGTTCCACTATTGCGCAATATTTTGACTGGCGGCAATTTTCAGGTCTGGCAGACCCGTAATCAGTCAGCCAGCATCTCCTTGCACTGTCAAGAGCGACAGACAGTCGAGACGGTCGGTGCGAGCATTGGTTTAGCCAGCACCATCCTAGTCCTGGATGCTAATGGCAACTGCCTAGGCGAGCAGACTTTCCAGATCAACAACAGCACCGAACAATTCCTCGCTTTGCAGATGCCGCCACACAGCCAGCTCTGGACAGCCGAAGTGGCGGGCGAGCCTGTCAAGCCCATCCTCCCCAGTGGCGGTGGAGTTGGAAGAGTTTACATCCCCCTAATCAAAACAG
>CAZUCG010000161.1:0-6407 GCA_964619145.1 uncultured Lentisphaeraceae bacterium
GTCTCGGCCCAAGCGGCGTAGGATGATGTCAGCACGGTACCCAGGCTTGGCTTCAAGCTTGAATAAACTGAAAATCACTTCCTGGATGCCGTTATTGCGCAAAGATAATTCAATCTTTTCCTGGTTGCCAGGCAAAGCGGCGAAATCTACTTGCAAGATGGCGTTCGATAGTTCCGGCTGGGTCAGCCATAAGGAATGACAGACCAGTTGAGAGTCTTGCTCTGCAGTTGTTTGCGGTATTTTCTCATACTGCCAAAGCAGTGGCAAGTCCTCCGGCAGGCCGTTGGGGCAGGGCAGGTGCAAAGAATCGCAGGGCGCGACCTTGACATCGTCAAAAATAGCGCCTGCGTTACCTGAACTGAGCAGCGAAATGCCGCCGCCAAGCAACGGCTGGCGGTCAATGACGCTGATGATGACATTCCCGCCGACGCGGACTTCCAGCAATCCCTCCTGCTGGCTGACTGATAGGTCGTACCAGGATTGGACAATTTGCGGCAACGGGACGCTGGCCAGGGTTTTTTCTTCGCCGTCGGCTACCCGCAGCAGGCTGATGCTGGCATTACTGCTGTTGGCGTTAAGGCCTTTGTCCCAGTGCAAGGCATAGTATGTCTGTTCGTTGAAACGACAGAATTTCACTCCCAGGCTGGGTGCATCTAACGGCTGAATGGCGCATTGCAGGCGGTAATTTCGCCAGAACCAGTAGCCAACGGCTGCTTCTGCTTTGTCGCCCTTGCCAATAAATGAGAATGGGTTGGCACTGCGTACCGGTGTCTGCAAGGAGTGCACCGTCCAAACCCCGGAGACGATTTTCCATTCGCCGAGGGCACCGTCCGAGTGCATAAAGTCATCGGTAAAGAGCAGGGTGCCGATTTTTTGCTGGCTGAGTGCTGGTATGGCGGTGTTCTCACTGGCATTCAGCCATTTGACTTGTCGCCACTGTTGTTGGCCGATGCTCTCTCCAGCCAGGAAAGTGCCATTGCGGTAGGCGGCGATGCTGGTCAGAGTCTTGCTGACGCTAAATTGCTCGCCGGGCTGTGGCGGTGTCCCCCAAGGCACAAATTGGTTGCTGCTTTGCCCGGTATGACGAGAGATGTCCAGGCCGTGTTCAGTCCATAACAAATCGACGCGAATATTTTGTCCCAGAAAAGTCAATTGCAGCGGGCCGCAAGTCTCTAATACTGTATCCAGACTAAAGCTCAGGGCGAAGGTTTGGTCCAGGCGAGTCAAGGTCTTTTTGAGTACTAATGGCGGGATCGCTGATAATTGCTCCTGCGCCACCGGCTCAGCTGTCGCAGATGCCGGCTGACGCTGCAGCCAGAAAGTGAGAAAAATAGCGACCAGTATGACTAGAAGAGCAACTAGAGCCAAGCTTATCTTCCGCCAGAACTGGAAATGTTGCGGGCTGGACTGCGGCCGCAAATCGCTATCAGTAGACAGGGCCACTGGCGATTGGGAAGACGGCTCTGCGGACATCGATGCCAGCAAAGCCGCACTGTCGGCGACAACTGCCGCAGGCGGTGATTGCGCGTCGCCAACAGCCAGCAGCGGCATTTTTAATGCCTCCAGAAAAGTCGGCATATCACTGGCATTCTGCAAGGCAGAAAAAATTTGTTGACCGTCCTGCCATTGCCGGCAGAGTTTTTTCAAGGCCTGTAAATCTTGTTCCGGCGTTGATTCAATAATGGTCTCTTCACAGCCACCGGCCTCAATATGTGACAAGAATGAGGCTACGGCAGAATCGGTCAGTTGGGCGTCGCCTGGGGTGGTCCCCCAGATGGTCTCGGGGAGTAGAAAACCGTGCCCCTGATTCTTTTGGTGGGCTGGTTTAAGCAGTTCACAGACGGCAACCAGGAACTGGCAGTTCTCGGGGCTGTATTTATCAAGTCGGCGAGTGTTGAAGGCGGCCTGGTTGGAGACATTATAAACCAACAATGTTTCGCCGGCGCTCAGGCCGCTGCTGGCGGTAGCCTCCTCGTCGAGTTCCCAGATTTCGTGCATAAAGGCAGGTAGGCCGGCTTGGCTGCGGTCGCTCTGCTCGCGGATACCTTTGCGAGACAAAAACTTGCGCAGTAATAGCTGTTTGTTGCGACCAAAATTTGGCGGTAGTGTCTCCAGGATTACGGCTTGTGCGCTGACTTCATCTATTGCGGCAAAGCGCCGTAGGCTGACAGTGTTTGTCAGCGCCAGGGCAGGCAATTGCCCCAGAAGACGGTAGCGATCAACTTGGCCGCCACAATGCGAGTTTTCTTGTATAGGGCCCATAAGTATGATCTTGCTGTATAATGAGTGGTGAATGTCCCGGCTAATATAATCGCTTTGGCCTAAACTGGAAGAGCGGAGGCTGAGTTTTTTAAAAATGCGCCTGTGTGCCACAGCGGTCACAAACACAGGCGTATCTTAGCACCACGTTAGTAGCAAAATACTATCGTGGTTGAGGGCAGATTATTGGAGGTCGAAATCCCGCAAGCCATTATCGGCAGCGTATTGAATCTGCAGTGCCTTGCGGGAAGTGCTGAGGACATAGTCGGTGGTGAGCTGCCCAGGAACGACTTTGCCGTCCTTCTCCTGGCAAATCTGAGTCAGGAACTCCTCTGGCATTTTTTCGAGCTGGCAAGGTATGCGCTCTGGCGCGCTACCTTGGCTGCTGGCGAAATACAGATCGTCTTCGCCGAGCTGGCTTTCCAGCACTCCCTTGTCGCCGTGGACGGTGACCCGCCAGTATTGGCGTACCGCGAAGCCGCATTTGTCAGGGCTGAGGTAGGAGAAATCCGCAATCACGCCAGCGTGGTTTTCTAGTTTCAGCATAACTTGGGCGCAGTCTTTGAACCACGGTGTCTGGCTGGCTTTGCCATTCCAGGTCCGACCAGCGACCACGGTCGTGATTTGCTGCCCGCAGAGCCAGGGAATCAAGTCCACGGCGTGGATGCCGATGTCGTTGATGGTGCCACCGTGCTTGCCTGGCTCAAAGTACCAACCTGGCCGGACGCCGAGATTAAGCGGGTGTTGCCCAGTTATGCAAATGGTCCGGACTTCGCCCAGAACTCCGTCTGCGAGCAATTTTTTCATTGTGATCAGATGCGCTGAAGTGCGTAGGCCGAACATACAGCTGACGCTGAGTCCTTGTTGGGCAGACAGCTCGGTAATCTGATCGCATTCCATAATGGAGGTGCAGAGTGGCTTGTCAACTATTAGGTGTTTGCCGGCCTTCAGGGCATCTAAAGCGCGCTGACCGCGGATGCCGTAGTAGTCACCGACGCCGATGATGTCGCAACTGACCTCGGCAAGCATTTTCTGATAAGAATCGTGAGTCACGCGGACCTTATCGTGGCCTTGGTACGCTGCTCGGGTCGCTGCGTCTTCTTCACAAACCGCGACAATCTCGATTCCCAGTTTTTCGGCTTCTGCCACTAATGCCATAATATGCCCGTGCCGAAGACCCACAATTGCTAATTTAACCGCCATCAGTAGTACTCCTTTACTTTTTAGCCGTGTAAAAAATTATCTAACTCACTCAATTACACCCGGCGACCCTAGTCAGGCTAAACCAACCTAGGTGCAATCTATATAATATACCCCGCCTTGACAAATATTATAGAACCACGGCAATAGAATTTGCGTTTATCTTGCTGCAGTGGTGCCATTATTGTGAACTGCCGCAACCGGACAAGGCGATTCGCTTGTCGCCGGCATTGCCTTCGGGAGGATCACTTCTGCAGCCGCAAGCGCTCTGTGCTGTCGCAAAGTCGGTCGATTCGCAAAATGCCAAGCTTGGTTTTGTTTTGGGTTTTGTAGTTGCGTTTCTCCTGATTACGGGTTATATTTAGATGTTTACCAAGGTAAAAATTATGCAGAAAAAAAGCACCAGCAAAATTTTAACTCAGAACAAGAAAGCCCGGCACGACTACGCGGTTCTGGAAAATATCGAGGCCGGCATTGAATTGACTGGCACAGAAGTAAAGTCCTGCCGAGCCGGTGGTATGTCGCTCTCAGATGCTTATGCCCGGGTGGACAAAGGCCAGATGTTCCTGATCGGCGCTCATATTGCCGCTTATGACCAAGGGAACCGCAGTAACCATCAGCCACGTCGTGATCGCCGGCTGCTATTGCACAAACGCCAGATAATTAGCCTGAAGAGAAGTATTGAGGCGAAGGGCCTAACCTTGATTCCCCTGTCGGTATATTTTAATGAGCGTGGGCGGATCAAGGTCGACCTCGGGCTGTGTCGCGGCAAGAATGTCCACGATAAGCGTGAGAACATTAAAGAACGAGACGATAAAAGGGAAATGGCGCGCGCTATGCGCTAAGACCGAAGCAGCCGAGCAGCAATGAAATTAGCCGATTTTGATTTTATTTTACCGCCAGAGTTGATTGCTCAGCACCCGGCAGACCGTCGGGATAGTTCCCGGATGCTGAGCCTCTGTCGCCAAAGCGGCCAACGAAAAATCACTTCTTTTGCTACCTTCCCGGAGTATCTTCAACCAGGAGATTGCCTGGTTCTTAACGATACCCGGGTGATCCCGGCTAGAATCTGGGGCGAGCGAGCCGGCAGCGGCGGCAAAGTCGAGGCGCTGCTTTTGCAACAACAAGGCACGGCAGAATATTGGCAGGCGATGCTCCGACCAGGACGACGATTGTCACCTGGTGCGAAAGTTGTAGTGCCGGCTGGAGATTGCTATTTTGTGGTTGAAGAAAAATCAACGGAGGGCTTTTTTCGCATCCGCTTCTCCACTCCTGATGTGCTGTCGGTGTTGGAAAAATGCGGCCGGGTGCCTTTGCCGCCGTATATCAACCGCGAGCCGGATGAAGCCGATCGGGAGCGCTATCAGACAGTCTATGCCCGGCAACCAGGAGCAGTGGCCGCCCCGACCGCAGGATTGCATTTTACCCCGGAAATCTTGCAAAGAATCGAACAATCCGGGGTGAGTTTGGTCCGCCTGACTCTGCATGTCGGTGCCGGCACATTCAAACCCGTGGAAGTGGAAAATATCGCGGAGCATAAGATGCATTCGGAGACTTATGACCTGTCTGCCGAAGCTGCTGAGACTATCAACCGTACTCGGCAACGCGGAGGCAAGGTCTTTTGCGTCGGCACCACGACAGTGCGAGTCTTGGAAACCTGCGCCAACGCCCAGGGAAGCGTCCTGCCCGGCGCCGGCCAAACAGCTATATTCCTCTACCCGCCATATCAACCGCGAGTGGTGGATGGACTGTTGACTAATTTCCATTTGCCGCAATCGACCTTGCTGATGTTGATCTGTACCTTCTGCCACAGTGAGCATATCTTCGCCGCCTACCAAGAGGCCATCACTCAAAAGATGCGCTTCTTCAGCTATGGCGACTGTATGCTGTTGCTCCCGCCGGAAAGGTGGCAATTATGACTAAAACAGAACTCGCTCTGCTGATTCCCGCCCTAGAAGAGAAAGTGCGGACAATGTTTTTGCAGATGCCATCCTGTCACGACTACGACCATACACTGCGCGTTCGACAGAATGCCGCTATCTTGGCTCAGGCCGAAAAAGCCGACGAACTGTTGGTTGATTTTGCCGCGCTGTTGCACGATATCGGCCGCTTGCAGGAACTGCAGGACCAAGGTCAGACCTGCCACGCCGTCTTAGGAGCGACCATGACTGCCCAGATTCTGCCAGATTTGGGAGTGCGAGACGAAGCATTTATCCAGGCAGTCGCGAGTTGTGTGCGTACGCATCGTTATCGCGAACGCACTGCTGAGAAGCCTGCCAGCCTGGAAGCGCGGGTGGTCTTCGACGCAGATAAACTCGACAGCCTGGGTGCGGTCGGACTAGCTAGGGCTTTCAATTTCGCCGGGCGGATCGGCGCCCGGGTGCATAATTCCCGCGAGGAGGCATTGGGCTCCGAGAGCTATAGCCGCCAAGATAGCGCCTACCGAGAATTTTTGGTCAAATTGCAGTACCTGCCGGCCGCGATGCTGACCGCTAGCGGCCGGCAGCTGGCGACTAGGCGATACCAATTTATGACGGAGTTCTTTGTTCGCCTAGAACAGGAATGTGCTGGCCAAGACTTGCAAAATCTAAGTCTGGGAATATAATATGCTGACTGGCCTGAACTCACGATGACCTGTTTTGCCGTGTTTCGTATAAGTTGCAAATGGGCAATGACCAAGACAAGAAAGGAATAATGATGAACAGAAAACTCAGAATGGGGATGGTTGGTGGCGGAATTGGGGCTTTTATCGGCGATGTCCACCGCAAGGCCGCGCAATTTACCGGCGAGGCAGAGCTGGTCGCCGGCGCTTTCAGCACCACTGTTCAACGCAGTAAAGAGACTGGTAAGTCGCTCTATCTTGACCCTGCCAGAGTCTATGACAATTACCAGCAGATGCTGGCCAGTGAACTGGCCAGCGCCGCGTGCATCGCCGCGTCCACCGGCAC
>CAZUCG010000162.1:0-6407 GCA_964619145.1 uncultured Lentisphaeraceae bacterium
GCAAATTGGGATAGAGTCGCAGGAAGTCTATCTGAATGAGCCTTTTTTGTTTCAAATTAAGGTCTCTGGTCAGCAAGAATGTCCGCCTCCTGATTTGCCGGCTATGCAGGATTTCACGGTTACAGCTGAGGCGCCAAGCCGTAAACAGCACAGCCAGATATCGATTATCAATGGTCGCCGCAGTCGCAGTGTAAGCATAGAGACTATTTTTAATTATAATTTCACGCCGAAGCGTTTGGGGACTTTGCAGATTCCTAGCATCAGCGTTACCGCGGAGGGCGTAACGCAGCGAACTCAGCCGATTCAGGTGGTGGTCATTGAGCCAGAAATAATCAGCGGGATGTCTTTGGAGTTGCACCCTTCCAGCCGGGAATGTTATGTTGGCGAACCGGTGCTGCTGACTTGGCGCTGGTTTATCGACCGCCAAGTCTATAATTACCTCTTCGATCTGCCATTGTTTACCAAGCCGGAATTTACTTTCCCGGAGTACATCCAGGAGATTGACCCGCAGCGGGAGCGACAATATCAGCGCATCGGCAATCGGCAGGAAGTTAACTTAATTGCTTTGCAAAGCAAAGTGTCTCGTCAGGGTAAGAGTGCAGTAGTCCTTACCTTCGATTATCCATTGATACCTAACCAAGCGGGTGTCTTTGCGTTGCCGGAGTCCAGCGTTATTTGCGATATCCAGGATAACCGGCCCAAACGCAGCAACCGACGCACCCAATCGCCGTTCGGTGATTTCTTTTTTGCCAGTCCGCGGACAACTCGGAAGCTGAGCTTGACGGCAGCACCAGTTACTTTGACGGTCAAGGAGTTGCCGCTCGATAATCAGCCTGATAATTTCAGCGGCATAATCGGCAATTGTAAGATTGAGGTCACAGTTGAACCGACTGAAGTAAATGTCGGCGACCCGATGCTGTTGACTATTGCTTTGACTGGACCGCGATTTTTGGAGCCAATCCGGCTGCCACCGCTAGAACAGCAAGGCGAGTTAGCCCGCAATTTCAAGATTTCCGGGGCTGAGCCGGGCTTGATTAAGAACAATCGCAAGCTTTTCCAACGCACCTTGCGGGCCAGCAATCCAGATGTCAGCCAGATACCAGCGCTGGAAATTGCCTACTTCAATTCCAGCTCGGGTATTTATGAGATAGCGCAGTCGCAGCCTATTGCCATCAAGGTCTCGGCTGCCCGCCAGGTCACTCTACAGGATGCGCAAGGCTTGGCAGTCAGCCAAGCGGATCTCCCAGTTGGCCGAGAGCTGCAGTTATCAGAGGCCGGCATCGCGCATAATTATGAAGTAGAGAAGTTATTGACTCTGCAAAATCACGACCCTTACCGTTGGTTGACCCGGCCATCGGCAATCGTCGCGTTGGCGGTTCCACCCGGATTGTGGCTGGCGTTACTGGCGTTTACGGCAGTGTTTCGCAGGCATAATGCCAATCCCAGGGCGCTCGCCTCGCGGCGGGCGGCAGGGAAGTGCCTCCAAGCCTTGAAACGACAGAAGGCCGGTTCCGATAATGCCGCCAATGAGGTGTTCACGATCCTGCAGAATTATTTCCGGGATAAATTTCAACTTAACCCCGGTGTGGTGACGTATGCTGACCTGATAAACATCCTCGCAAGCAGGAATTACCCAATGGAGTCGGGCGATGCTTTCCGAGAGGTCTTGGCGGCCTGCGAGGCCAGCCGTTTTGCTGGCAATAGCTTGCTGCCGGCAAAGGAACTCGTCCTGGCAGCTATTCAGGCAGTCAAACGATTGGAGAAAGGCAAATGAAAAATATTAGGACCTTTCTAATCTTGCTGTTTATTATTTGTGGCTGGAGCAGGGGGGCTGTGGGGATAGCGGCACAGCCAACGCAGCTGTCCACTCAGGAAGCCGCATTTTTATGTCAGGAAGCCGAGCAGTTCTTTCATGAAGCTAATGAGATTTCGCGCAAAGAGCCCGCTCGGGCCCGAGAATTGTGTCAGAAGGCGGTCGCCAGATATGAGCGAGTCATTGCTGAATCTGGGTTGCATAATGGTCAATTGTACTATAATCTGGGCAATATCTATTTCAAAATGAGCGATTTGGGACGGGCAATCCTGAATTACCGCCGGGCCCAGCAATTGACTCCCAACGACCGTAAACTGTTGCAGAATTTACAATTTGCGCGGGCCCAGCGTCAGGACAGCTTCAAGGAGCCAGAGCAGACACAGGTCTTGAAGACAATCTTCTTTCTGCATTATGATTTTTCGGTTACGATTCGTCAACGCTTATTCTTATCACTGTTTATCTTGACTTGGCTCTTGGCGATAATTGCTATCTGGTATCAGCCGGTATGGCTGAAAATCACTCTGGGGGTAGTAGTTTTTTTGACTCTCAGCTTGGTCGTCTCGCTGTATATAACCTTGCGGCAGATGCGCAATAACCGTCCCGGAGTAGTATTGGCCAAAGAGGTGGTGGCCCGCAAGGGTGATGGCGAAAGCTACACTGCCAGTTTTACTGCGCCATTGCACGCCGGCACGGAGTTCGTGCTCCTGGAACGGCGCACCGGCTGGTCAGAAGTACGGTTGCCTGACGGACAGACAGGCTGGCTCCCCAATGATGATTTTGCCCTACTCTGGCCGGAAGATAATTAAAAACTTGCCTCTGCTGCCTATTTAGTGGGTGAAGGGCAAGAAATGGAAACCGATTATATAGTGTTGATTTCTCGCTCCAAATCGGTAAGCGTGGCAATGATGTTGCTCCAGGTGGGGTATTCTCCGTAAATCATCCGGCGCATTGTCTTGTAGTCTTCGGCAAGCGTTTTTGTCTGTTGATCGAGGGCAAGAGCCGGACTGTCCCGCGAAGTGCAAGGTCGTATCGTGCCCAGCCGCGCGGATAAAACTTCTTTTTAAAGTCAACCACCGCAGTCAACAGTTCGATTTTTGCCAGTGCTGAATCTTTAATCGATGATTGAGCGAGTTTGAAAAGATCATAATAGTGCCGTGAATATCGCTCCGGAATGACACTGTTCGCTGGACGATGATGTTCGTGATGCAATATAGTTGCCTTTTTCCAAAAAGTGCGTTCAGCAAGAATCGTCGGCACAAAAAATGGCTTCATCTCCAATTCCAGGTGTGCTTGCGCCACATAGCTTGACACCGGGAAGCTGTCATACGGCATCCAAGCCGCTAATGGTCCAATCTCAAGCTGGACATTCGGGGTGAGGTAGTTATTTGGAAACGCACCGGGATATTGGACTTGAAGCACGTGCGGAACGTTAGCATCTGAATACACAGCGCATATATAGCCCAAAGCAACAGTGATCTGTTCTTTGAGTTCAGACGAAATAAAAAGCCCGGCCTTATCCTCGAGTTCTTTGTTAAAAGTATCTTGCTTGGTTGCGGAACGATTCGCCATCGGATTGTCGGTTGTGATTTGCCGCCAGTCCAAAATGAGATCAATGTCCTCCGAAAAGCGATCAATCACACCGAACACCTTGGAGAGAGAAGTGCCACCCTTGAAACGCAACGACTTTTTTAATTCAGGAGATGAAAAAAGACGACTCAAAATCCAGCATACCCAAAAATCTTTCTCGATCATTTCGACCGGGATTTTAGTAATGCCGGAGGTGTCGGTGAAGATGGCCTTGCGCTCTTTTTCGCTGGCACGAACGATTCTATCCATTGCAATTCTCCGGGCTTGCAAGCTGCCGGATATATTCATAAATCCACCCGGTAACCGTAGTGGTATCTTTTTGGATTTGTTGCCATTGCATCGGAGTGAAGCATTTTTGCAGCTGAGTCAAAATTTCTGCTGTGATGCGCTGCTGTCCGAGAGCACGCAAGGCCTGTGTCGCCAAGGCGCTTTCTGGATATTTGAAAATTGCCTCACGTTGTTTGGTACTTTGGAACTTCAGTGTACGCCCATCAAGGTCATATTCCCGATTAGGGCCACTGGAGAGATAAAGGCTTGTTCCCGGGACTTGAGCGGAAAGGCCGAGGTAGTTTACAGCAGTGTCGCCGTGCGGTAGAATAAGCCAGCGAAATTTCCGTGCCAATGCCTGAGCAACCCTGTTCAGGTCGGGTGCAACGATTTTGTTCAAAATCGAGCTGGACATCGGGTAGTCGTAAATTCCGCGCATACAGCGCCGGATTGTGCCGTCTTTGGTCAGCTTTGAAAGCGAATCATCAATCTCATAGCGTTTAAAATCTGCTAAGAAGTCATTTGCTGAAAAGGCCCAACCCCTACCGCGACTATAAATTCGCGAAAGTACTTGTTGTTTAACAGATTTGTGCATAGTTATTCTCCAATGATTTTATAGAAATATACACTTATTTTTCTATAAATAAAATAGAAAGCACGAAATCCCGTCCGATCTGAAAATTCATCTGCGAGGCAAATTTCCATTTGTGATAATGACAGAAGTGATTTTGCTCTGAATTGTCAACGGCCTAGTCATCCGCAAATATTGAGTTTGGCGTTATTTTGCCTTTTTTGTCCTCCAGAATTCGGGCATTCAGGCATAAGTTTCCTTCTGCCGGGAGGTCGGCTGGACCGAATTGCTTTTGGATCGGTGATTACTGATGCAGTTGTGCGAACCAGGCCACACCAGGATTTTTGTGGCTGCTGAGTGGGGGCGTCCCGGGCGACGCGGACGGTCGAACTTCTGTTGTATCAGCCGGTGGCGTCAGGTCAATGGACGCCTTGTCGCCATCGACGATGGGGTCAAAAATCTCAAGTCAGGCAAGACGATGCCTGAAGTCATCAAGAGGCTACATCAGGAATTCGAGTCGAACAGCAAACCTGAACACATCTTTGCCACAGCTGTCAATGCGGCTGATTTTGCAAAATATAGCTGAAATCATTCAAGCTGAACTTGTAAAAGTTGATGTTGATAGTAACCTATTGTAATGACGTTTGAAAGAAAATTTAGTATTGTCAAGTTTCATTATGATTGCCTATAGTATCAGGAGAATTTTATACGTGCTGCCCATTTTGCTGGGAGTTAACTTATTGGTTTTTTGCTTGTTCTTTCTGGTCAATACTCCAGACGATATGGCACGGCAGGCATTGGGCGACAAATCGCAATCGCAAGAGCAGGTGCAGCGTTGGAAAGAAGCGCACGGATATCATTACCCGCGCTTCTTTAATTCAGCCGAAAAAGGCTGGCGGATTATTAGCGAGACGATCTTTTTTCGTAAAAGCGCGGCAATGTTCTGGGGTGATTTTGGTCACTCAGATATGACCCAAGAGCCGATCGGCAAAGAAATTCGCAGTCGCATCTTGCCCTCTTTGTGTCTGACGGTGCCTATCTTCCTGATCACCATCCTGACCAATATCTTTGTGGCCTTGTTGTTGGCTGCCCAGCGTGGCGCCTGGGTGGAGAGGGCGGCGCAATTCGTCTGTGTCGCTTTGATGTCAGTATCGGCACTGTTGTACATCATAGCCGGACAATTCTTGTTTGCCCGGACCCTGCGACTAGTGCCGGTATCGGGCTTCTTGCCCGGCTGGGGGATGGGTAAATTCCTGTTCTTGCCAGTGTTAGTCGGAGTGCTTTGTGGCTTGGGTAGTGGCATCCGCTTCTATCGGACAGTTTTTTTGGAAGAGATCAACCGCGATTATGTGCGCACTGCCCGCGCTAAGGGCCTCGGTGAGGGCAGCATATTATTCCTGCACGTGTTGAAAAATGCTCTGATTCCTATTTTGACCAACGTGCCAGTGCAGTTGCTGTTCTTGGTGATGGGCAATCTCCTGTTGGAAAACTTCTTTAGCATTCCGGGCTTGGGCGGCTTTACTATCAATGCCATCGCGACTCAGGATTTTGCTATTGTTCGGGCGATGGTTTTTCTGGGGGCGGCGCTGTATATTTTGGGGCAACTGCTCTCTGACCTCTGCTATTCGCTCGTCGATCCCAGAATCCGCCTGGGCTAGCCGTCCGAACAGCCTGACAGAGTGGCCAGTTTAGTAGTTGGCAGAAATGAAAATAATGATTGCGAATGTTTTCCAAAGTTGGCTGGCACAGAATCTCTTGGTATTTCTGTTGCTAGCGGGCATCGCTGGCCTGCTACTGCAGATGGCCCGGCGGGAATATTGGCGACTGGCGTTTCGGGAAATCGTCCAACGCAAGTCGGCAGTGATCTGTTTTGTTCTGCTTTGTCTATATGCGCTGTTGGCAATCCTCGATAGTGTCGGCTGGCGCAGTCCCATCCGGGCTGAGGATGGCGAGTTGGCCAGACAGCCGCAAAGTGGTGCAGTAATTTACGACCAGGGGCTGTCTGCTCTCGACCATTTACTGACGGGATTGCGAGTGCGTCGCGAAAAGACTTACTCTGCACCGTTGGCGAGCGTGCAATTCACTAGTGAGACACAAGTCTCGTCCACGGGTGTGAGCCAACGAGTTAAACCACCGTTGCAGCATCCGGGCAGCTATTTGCTGGGGACT
>CAZUCG010000163.1:0-6385 GCA_964619145.1 uncultured Lentisphaeraceae bacterium
CTGGGAATCAAGTACCCCATATCGTCTCGCCCTGAAAGGGCGAAACGATGCTTAATCCCAAATATAGCGTTCATCCCATTGGAGATTATATTTCTTCAATAATTGTCGGAATTCGTCCTGAAAACTGACCTGCCGATGATGCTCCACCTGATTCCCAATGTAATATTCAATTGCGGGTATATGTGTGGGACTGATTGAAAACATACCGTATCCGCCTTGCCAATGAAAATCCCTAAAGTCGGTGTGCTGAGCCTTTATCCATTTCGAAGACCCGGTTTTTATCTCTTTAACTAAATCTGCTGGGCTACATATGCGTGGGTGCGCAATCAATAAATGAATGTGCTCCTCAACGGAACCAGCTTTTAATAAGTTGCCGTGCAGGTTTTTGATGATGCCGCCGATGTAAGCTTGTAATTCTCCACGCATTGACTCAGACAAAACAGGAGCCCGATTTTTGCTGGAAAAGACTGTATGTACAAGAATGTTGGCTAATGATTGAGACATTTTATAACGCCCTAGTGGCTTGTGCTCGCACGTGTCGTTAAACAGGGAAAAAGTCTCCCTCTGATAGGATGGGCTGAAGGCCCAAACAAATGAACTGAGGAAAATATAGTTTGTTTTGCTTAGGTCGTCAACGGCATAAACGAGGTTTACTGAAAACTCTTGGAGTTTCCATTCTTTTACCAGGGAATAGCAAATATTCCTAATTCCAGCAATGTTTGTGAATAAAATATTGGGCCGTTATCGACAAAAAGTCGTATTGCGCTTTTCGTAATGTTTAGCTGTACTTAAAATTGCTGTATTTGTCACGGGTGATCACATCGATACTCTCGCGGCTATCTTGGCGGCAGAGCGGGGGCAGGGCGCCGCCAAGGCCGATTTTGTCTTCGCAGACAATCAGGGCTCCCAGGATGCCGGGGATGGCCAATAGTTTTTCCAGGGCCGGGTCGATATCAGCGGCTTTTTTGACGCAATTCCCGGCTAGGGTGGCGGCGGCATCTGCTAAAGCCGCATCTTTAGCCAGCACGGTCGCTAATTGGCAATGGCCGAAACTGCTGGAATGGCCCATCAGGCTGGATGATGAACATAGCGACAGCGGCATCTGCTCTGGCGATAGCGCGAAAGCCAGGCTGTTGAACGGACTGGCTGGGCCGGCAAAAATGCCCACCCTCAACGGCTGTGCTGAGGCGATGTACATATCGCCGCCATTCTCGACAATGGCCTCTCTGGCCCCCGCCGCCAAGGCGGCCTCGGCAGCCATTTGGGCAATGGCGCCGGCGACGGCCGCCAAGGGGCCGACCCCGACTTGGGCCGCCGCTGCGGCCATCCGTTCGGCAATTGCCGGCGCGCCTGGCAACAGCCCGATGGGCAGCAGCGAGGTCCGGAACAGCGGTTGCCGCAAGATGTACTCTTCCAGCAATTCACGCTGCCGGATGATTTCCGCAGTAATCAGGTCATTGCGGCTGGAGCAGAGGCGGAAATTGCTGTCTCGGTAGGCAAAAGACTGGTATTTACGCATCTCTAGCCTCGTCCCGGCAATTGTTTAGAACACTGATGTGCAGGCCCCATAGGGGCAATTGGTAATACACAGCGAGCAAGCGATGCAGAGCGATTGGTCAAGCTCCACTCGCATCGTCTTGTGGTCTGCAATATGCAGCGCATTGGTCGGGCAATGGCTGAGGCAATTTCCGCAGTGCGTGCAGCTATTGTTATCGCGCAAGATGCCGCTTTCGACAGATTCCACGTGGACTTTTAGGCTGCGTAGATATTCTTTGCCGCGAGCCAGATCATCTTCTTCGCCGGTGAGATTGACTACCAAATAACCCTCTTTGTCTTGGGTGATTTTGGCAATAAAGATATTCACCACCAAGTTATAATCCTTGATCAGTTTGTAGACTATGGGCTTGTCAGTCTCGGACTTGGGAAAACGGAGGAGAATTTTTTCTGATTTCATCTTGTTTTCTCCCTGATAGGAAAGGGTTTGCCTGATTGTTCACGGGGCAGCAGCTGCAAAGGCTCAGCTAACAGGAATTTCCCCTCGCGAATCTCTGCTTTCAACAACTCAGCAATCTCCAAGGCCATTGAATACGATGACAGCGAACCAGTGGTAATCTTCTGGCCATCGAGTTCAATCTGCCCGGATTTGAGTTGTTCGTAATTGGCATAACCGAGCACCCGACCAGTCTTCATCGGATAATCGACACTGTAATCGATAATCGGCGCTAGAATTTCACTGTCTCGGATGCAGACCTGCTTCAAGATACGCTCATTCAGGATGGGGATGGGGATGCCAATGCCCAAGGCCAACGATACGCCATAACCGCGGAAGCTGCAGCCGCGGACGTATTTTCTTTTCATCTGCTTCATATCGGCGGTGAGCCCCAGGGTCCCGGCACCTTCCATTGGCACGTCAGCGTTATTGCGTCGACAAGTCGGGAAATGCTGTGTCCCCTCGGCGTGAACGTGGCCGCGGGAGCCAGCTAACCAGACCGCCGTGCCAATGCCGATAGTCTCATACCAGGGGTCGTTCAGCAATGGCGATAATTGTCCGGCCGAGCAGTAGCTGACGTTCTGCATCTTTGGCTCCAGCTGCCCCAAGTATGTATACAGTCTCTTGTCAGAACAATTCACCGCGACATTGTAGTTCTGGTAGCAATTGCGCGGATTGACCATAATGGCCTGATTGAGGTCCTGGAGAGAGACCTCCGTGCGCAATTCTCGGCGCGGGTAATCTTGGGTACCATAAGAAGTGGCGATGACTTCCACTAGCTCGCCGGCGACTAGCTTTTCGATCACGTGGGCGCCGCCAAAAGCAAAATCGCCTGGGAAGATCAGATTAGCTGGTGCATTGACCAGCAGTTGGGTCGCACCTAAATAGACATCAGCTGCCGCCAGGCCGCCATAAGCCATCACGCCATCGATAGTACAGTCAGAAATGCGAATCTTGGGCACGCATTGGCCAAAATTCAAAAAACAGCCTGATGAGCACATCGGTCCAAACGTCGCGGTCGTGACCACATCGACTTCGGCCAGCGCCTGCTTCACGCCCTTGCGGTCAACGTAGTCAATGATTTCTTCCGCCGTCAAGACGACGGCTTTCCCAGATGCTATCTTGTCATTAATTTCTTTGTATGTCTTCATATCTTCTATCCTTGGCTGAGATAGGGGAAGAAGCAATTATTGCTTCCCGGCGGGTTATTTAAGATACCGGTAGAATCCAGGGTCGGATAACAATCAGGCCGCAAGAGCTAGCATAAACTTTGCGAATTGTGTTTGCGGCAATTAGTTGGGCGTATACAAGGACTTCGCCTTGCTATGAATCATCTCATCAAGCAGCCGTTGCACATCGGTGTCGGCGTTGCAATTGCAGGCTTTTGCAAACAACGCCTCGCATTCTTCGATATTCACTTTCTTGATGTAATTGCGAACCGCGGGGATGGAATTGGCATTCATACTCAGGTCACGCAAACCAGCGCCTAACAGCAACGGCAGTGCCCTGGCTATGCCGGCTAGCTCGCCGCAGAGAGAAATGCGCTTTTCAGGGAAGCAGGCGACCTCGCGGCACAACTGCCCCAGGATCCTGAGTACAAGGGGGTGACATTGACGGAACCAGCGGTTTACCCGGGCGTTGCCACGGTCAACCGCAAACAAATATTGCACTAGGTCGTTGGTGCCTATGCTGAAAAAATCGACCTCCGGCAGTAATTTATCCATACTGAATATTACCGACGGGACTTCCAGCATAATACCGACTTTGAAATTGTCGGAAAATTCCAGCCCGTCCTGTAATAGACTTTGCTTGGCTTTTTGGACGGCCTGCTTCGCCAACAACAAATCTTGTTTGTCGGCGACCATCGGGAACAGTAGATTGACTGGACCCAAAGCCGTGGTGCGCAAAATGGCCCGGAGGTGGGTGTGCATAAAAACAGGATTAGTCAAGAGGAAGCGCAAACCACGCCAGCCCAAGCTAGGATTAGCCTCTTGCCCCCAATCGACATAAGGCAACGGCTTGTCGCCACCAATATCAAGCGCGCGCATCGTGACCGGGCTGCCTTTGGCACCTTGAACCAGACGAGAAAATATCCGGAACTGCTCTTCCTCATCCGGCATATTGTTGCGGATCATAAAGACAAATTCAGTCCGGTATAAACCGATGTCGCGGACGCCTACGCCGTGCAAGGCGGCCAATTCGCTGAACAAGGTGATGTTGCCGCTCAAGTGCACTTCAGTGCCGTCAAGAGTGCGGGGATTGTCGTCCATTTGACAGTCTCCATCGTCGATCGTATTTTCACGAGTTTTGCGTGAATGGATCAAGGTTTGGCCGTATTGTTTGATTAGTTCAGTGGTGGGGTGCAAAAAGCACAGCCCAGCCTGGCAATCGAGCAGGATATTGTCACCGGCTTTGACGACATCGTGCAGCTCCTTGATGCCAATCAGCATCGGGATGTGCAAGGCCTTCGCTAGGATGGCGGCGTGTGAAGTCTGACCCCCGCTTTCACAAATAATGCCGTTGACATTTTTCAACGGCGAGGCGATCAGCTGAGTGGGCAGTAGCTCCCTCGCAACCAGGATGATCTTGCGGTCTGGCCGCGACAATTTATCGTCGTCGTCCGGAGTGTCTGGCGAGTGATTGCCATTGCGGATATTGTTGGCGGCGTTTTTCAGGCGCAACAGCACGTCCTTGATGTCGAACAGCCGTTCCCGCAGATACTCGTCCTCGATTTTCTCATAAGTATCGCTGAATTCTTTAAACGTCAGGCTCAGAGAACTATCGAGCGAATAACCTGTCTGCAGGTACTTGTCAATCATCTGATGCAGGGTGATGTCATCAAGCAGCTGGTCATAGACTTCAAAAATAGTCGCGTCTGCCTCGGTGAGGATGTCGTTTATTTCAGAAGTGATTTTTTTCAGCGAAGATTTGACCTCCTGAATTGCCTCGTGCAGCAACTTTATTTCGCAGTCGAGATCGTTGCTTTTTTCCAAATTCAGGATATCGAGCGAATCAATGGGCGCCAGGACCATCGCACTGCCGCGGCTGACGCCAGGGACGACCGACTTCCCCCGGAACATTTGCAGGCCTGTATTTACGCCCTTGGCAGTTGCTGGTTTCTTCGGGGCAGGGCTGGTTTCTGCGTGGACGGCGTTGATTTGCTGGGTCAGCAGGATTGTCTGGCAGAAAGTCGCCAAGGGCGTGGCGATACTTTCGCAAATGCTGACGATTTTGCTGGGGAAGACCTGCTTGCTGGCTCGTCCCAAGGTTAAAGTGCCGATAGCTTTGTCGCAGGTCAGCAACGGGACCACCAGCAGGCTATTGATTCTGTTTAACAAGCTCGTCGGAATGGAACTGTTGCTGGAATAGGGCGAGCGAAAAGGTATATTGATAGTCTTGTGCCGGTAAAAAGCCGCCTCGGTTATCGTTTTCTGCGGTGTTAAGGTCTGGCGCTCAGAAGCATAGAGGCCATAATCGGCGACCAACCGCAGAGGTTTGCCAGGACCATCCTGTAAGCAGATCGCAGCGACCTGCGCGTGCAGATTCTCCGCAATAAGCTTGACGATCTGAGTTAAAGTCTTGTCCAAGTCAGATGCGTGTGCGATGCGTTCACATATTTCGTTGACTACTATCAGTTTTTCTTCGCGCATTATTTATCCTCCCAAGCTCGAGAGTGACCACTGCCAGGTAGCAAAGGCGACATCGCCGCCGGCAAGACTAGCCGTGGAAAAAGCAGCCGGGTTGAACCCGTTAAACAAAATGCTCTGCCGGCAGTTAACCACCCCAGCAACTGGTAGTGGCTTGCAAGCAGAGTATTTGACCCAACCAGCTGCGGCTGAGCGCTATAAAACAATTAAAAAAGCAACTTCGACTATAAGCCGGATTCTGTTCCCTGCGGTTAGGCAGGGCGACGACCATTCATCTATGCGACCGATACCCGGAACTTCGCCTGATTAGGCCACGGTACGAGCAGCACCATTGTTCCCTATTTGGTCTTGCACCGGAAGGGGCTTGCATTGCCGCCGGAGTTACCTCCAGGCGCGGTGGGCTCTTACCCCACCATTTCACCCTTACCCCGAAGGGCGGTTTGTTTTCTGTTGCGCTT
Source organism: uncultured Lentisphaeraceae bacterium (assembly GCA_964619145.1). Lineage (GTDB taxonomy): Bacteria > Verrucomicrobiota > Lentisphaeria > Oligosphaerales > Oligosphaeraceae > JAAZIZ01. The sequence continues at coordinate 6,096 of CAZUCG010000163.1, forward strand.
TCCTTGCCACGGCATCTAGTCCGTGGCATCCGGTTTGAAAACCGGACTTCCTGCTCTGTGGTGTCCGGACTTTCCTCCCTGCCTGAGCAGAGCGGCCGTCCATCGAAGCTGCAAAAATCAAATGCATTAATATAATGTCATTGCCCTGCAATGCCATTGCTAAGCGAAATATTCAGCTAATTCCAGTGCAAAAGCAGCCGCAGGCTACTTCGCTTGCCTGCGTTCGGTGAGTTTACACAAAAAAAGCCGCTGCAATAATTCAGCGGCTTTGGCTATTGGTGTGCCCGGCG
>CAZUCG010000164.1:0-6358 GCA_964619145.1 uncultured Lentisphaeraceae bacterium
GTTATATTTGCATATCTTGAAGAGGAATAAAAAAGCCGCTTAACTCCTTGAGCTAAGCGGCTTAATATTGGTAGCCCGGGCGGGTCTCGAACCCACGACCTACTGCTTAGAAGGCAGTTGCTCTATCCTGCTGAGCTACCGGGCCAAAATGATTACGCACAGTAACCCATATACTATGAATCATTAAGAGCATTTTTCAAGGCAAACTGCCGAATCTGCCTAACTTTTACGTATCCAGAAGTAGTTTTTTAGTAGAGTACACCGTTAAGCCTCGTCCGTCAAATAGTGCATTGCGGCTCGGGCGTCTTGCCGCAGTTCAATTATTTTTCTCTGGGACTGAGCCGTTGAGGCGATGGGCCAGCAGCGATAGGCGTCGCATCGGTTCATTATTGCCGACGGCAATCTGCAGCGCTTTGTGCGAGCCGATCATAATCAGCAGCTTCCTGGCTCTGGTCATACCGGTGTAAATCAGATTGCGTTGCAGCATCACGTAATGCTGGGTTAAAACCGGCAAGACGATAACCGGGAACTCACTGCCCTGCGATTTATGCACCGTGACCGCATAAGCCAACATCAACTGATCGGCATCGCTGAAATCGTAGTCGACTTCCTGCTGCTCAAAAATCACCGAGAAGGAATCTTTTCGCAATGAGGAAATGCGCCCCATCTCGCCATTGAAAACGCCCTTGTCGTAGTTATTGGCCGTCTGCATTACCCGGTCACCGAGACGGTAGGTCCGATTGCCGACGATGAACTCGGGCTGGGCGCCAGCCTGGCTGGGATTCAGAGCTTCTTGCAGCCTGCTATTCAGTGCTTTGATGCCACAAATGCCTTTGTGCATCGGCGATAAGACCTGAATTTCAGTCATCGGGTCGAAGCCGAAGGCCTTGGGGATGCGTTCAACGACCATCCGGGTCAGCCAGTCGGCGACCTTGTCGGGGTCATCCTGCTCTAGCCAATAGAAATCCGCCTTGGTGCCAGGCGGCAGCGGGCGTAAATCTGGAGTCCGGCCCTGATTTACGGCGTGGGCGTTGACGATAATCCGGCTCTCGGCCGATTGGCGGTATATTTCGCTCAGGAAGGTCACTGGTATGCAGCCGCAGGTTACGAGGTCGTGCAGGACTGCGCCTGGCCCAACCGACGGCAGCTGGTCCTTGTCGCCTACCAGTATTACGTGTGTGCCTGGAGCTATTGCCCGGAACAAGCTGGCCCCGAGGGTGATGTCTAACATAGAAATCTCATCGATGACCAAGATGTCGCAAGGCAGCTGATGCTCAGGGCCGTAGTAGAAGGATTTGCTCTCCCCTTCCCATTTGAGCAATCGGTGGATGGTACTGGCCTCCATACCAGTGGCTTCTGATAGACGCTTGGCGGCTCGACCGGTCGGAGCTGCCAGGCTGATTTTCCAGTGCATAACTGTGGCCGCCGCCACCATAGCCGCGACCACGGTGGTCTTGCCCACACCTGGCCCACCAGTGACGATGCTGCAGGGGCATTGCAAAGCCCAGGATACCGCTTGCCGTTGCTGCTCATTCAGACGGGTGAATTCGTGCATCCAGGACTGTTCGCGCGGGAGCTGCTGCTCAAGTGGTTCCCGCAAGAGGCGCTTGAGCGCCTCAGCTAGTTCAAGCTCGGCGATTTTCAGTCTTCGCAAATAGATGAACTGCGACGGCATTTCCTCCGCAATCAAGTCCTGGGCTAAGACTTTGGTTTCTTGCAAGGCTGTCCGTAGTCCCGTTTGCGCCTCCTCCCGGTTGACCCCTAGTGTCTTCGCGGCCTCGACTTCCAGCAGCACTGCCGGGAAACAGACATTGCCGCGGGCGGCCAGCTCTTCCAAGGTATGGACTACACCAGCACAAAGGCGCAACGGGCTATTGGCCTCAATGCCCAATTGGCGGGCGATGCGGTCGGCGGTCAGAAAACCGATGCCATCAATGTCAGTGGCTAACCGATAGGGATTCTGACGGACAATTTCCGGGGCGCCGACAGCGCTGTATTTGTTGATAATGCGCTGGCAGTACGCAGAGGAAATGCCTAGGCCCTGCAAAAAAATAATCGTGTCGCGGTTGCTGTTGTTTTCCTTCCAGGCTTTGCGGATATCCGTGAGGCGCTTCTTGCCGATGCCAGGTACTTCGTGCAGCCGCTCAGAGTAGTTGTCCAGGATATTCAGGGTGTCTTTGCCAAAAGTCTGCACGATGCGCTCGGCGTACGTCTCACCAATGCCGGGCAGGATGCCCGAAGAGAGGAACTTAATGATGCCGCTGGGGGTAGAGGGCAATACGGCCCGAAAAGACTCGACCTTGAATTGCCGACCGTGCTCGCGATGCATCTCCCAACGGCCTTCGGCTTCAATCTCCTGGCCCTCCTGGATGCCGTACAGGAGCCCGACCAGGGTGATTTCAGCGTGCCCGGGGGCGTGGCTGCGTAACTTTACAACCGCATAGGAGTTGTCGGGGTTGCTAAAGACAATCCGTAGGACTTCGCCGTGCGCCCGGGCCTCAATAGGCAGGCCGCTCGGAGTGTCCCGGAATTCTTCAGAAGTATCCTCGGCATCCAGGAAAAAATCGTTATAGTTGTTGTCGGCAGACACGGTATTCCTTAATCCCAAGGCGGTGCAGCTTCCGGCTGGCTGCCCGAGGGAGCGCGCTGTTGGCCTTCTTCGCCCTGCAGTAGCTGCTGTTGAAATTCAGGGATGCTCTTCTGGCTGGTCACTTGCAGAAGTTGCAATTTCCAGCGCAAGTGCTCAGGGTCAGTCATATATTCCATACTCGGTTCCCAGCCTAAACGGGAATCCTGGGCGACGAGCGGCAACGCCGCCTCGACATTCTCTTTTTCTGACTGGCTGATGCTGAGCATCTGAGCCAGGGCAGAGAGTTTTTCTGCTTGCCTGGCTTGTGCGTCCCGGAGGACCTGATTGCAGAGATACCAGCGCTTGACATTGATGGTAGTCTGGACGCAGTAGCCGATAAATTCACCTAGACGGGCGATGCACACAGCTTCATCCTGGCTGACCGGGGGGGAGTGCAGCAGGGCTTCTTGCAACAACACCGTGCCGGCGCGCATTTTCTTGGCCATATTCTGCAATAGAGCGATTTCACCGGGGACGATGGCCGGGTTGTGCGGATAGTACGGCGTATTCACGATGTGGGCCCCAAAATGCGCATACGGCGCGTCCGGGATTTTGTGGTCTTCTTCCAGGAAGAGCAGAGGATAAGTCGGGCCAATGCGGAAGGGGCCATATTGGTCTTCGTTGGTCGGCACATAGTCGCGGGCGGCCGAACTCCAGAGCTGCCAGCCGGCAATGGCCTGGTCGGCACCTTGTTGGCCAAATAGGCGCTCCGCCAGCATTTGTAAGTGTTCCGCAAAAGGCCGCCCATTTGTCCAGTATGCTTCTTTACTGAGCTCGCTGATGAATGACGGCCACCAGCCGTAATGATGCGATTCCATCAGGCCGGTTAAGCCCCAATCGCGCTGAGCCGCCAATAGCGCATCCCAGCGCTCTTTCCATTGGAACGGAATAGGTTGATAGGGGATAACACCGATATCCCAGGACAGCCCGCCGGTATTGGCCATAGCGTACAGTGGGATATTCTTGGACCTAGCCGTCTCTGCCTCGGTGCGGAAGTAGTGTCCTGGACCGGCAAACGAGGCAGTATAGTCAACACAACGCGTCGGAATGCCGCCTTTTTCGATATTTTCAAACATCTCAAAAGTGACCTGCAGGGAGATGTCTTGCGGTAGATTACGAATTAGCGCCAAGCGATCTTCAGTAGGCGCCCAACCCCAATTATATGTCCAGAAGACGACATCCAGGGCAGGGTTGTATTTTCGCATAATGCCCTTGACCAGCTGCAGCCACTGTGGATAATCACGGCAGGGCCACCAGCCCGGGAAAGGCCGTGGGTCATTCTCCTGGCCAGGCGGCACCGGGTCGAGACGCAGCCGCCCTTTGCTGCGCTCGTCTTTAGAGGGGAATTCACAAGATTCGCCGACGAAGATAACGCCTTTCACTTTCGGGCAAGAGCGTATTAACCGGCCATAAGTGCCTTCATAAAATTCCGCGGCATCGGCATCCTCAGGATGGCGGCGGCTCTTGATATAGCTGTAAAAATAGACATCGAGGCCAAAGGCCTCCGCCCGTTCGATGGCGTTGTTGAAATCTAGGAAGCCAGTGGTGGTGATATTGACGTCTTTGACGAAAATCAGTATGGCGTCTAGGCCGGCGTGGGCGATGGCGTTCAGGTGCTGATCCGGGAATTGATCGATGCCCCAGCCGGAATGCACCATCCGTGGCGAAAAAATCGGCGCCCGGATGATTTCCTGCGGAGTGAGAAAAGGCGCTTGGCGGAGGTTCAGTAAGTCCTCCAGGTGATAACAGCCTTGGGCGGCACCGCGCTCATCAGCGCCGCAAAGTAATACCTCGTTCTCTTGTGCAATCAGCCTAAAACTGCGAGGAGTAACCAATGACTGGCCTGCTACCGGATGCTCAGCTTTAGTGCCGATGACGATAGCCGGCTGGGCCGCCGAGCCGCCCGGGCTGTCGCTGCGTTTCAACAGCAGCGGTATGCCCAAGCTGACGGCAAAATAATCCTGCAAATCCTGAGCCACGCGGAACAGGTACTCGCTGGCGTCTTCAGAAATGCGGATTTGCCATTGGTCGGTGATCTGGATTTCCTGACTCTGCTGTTGATTCCGCGGCGGATTGAGGCGAATGCGGTGTACCTGGTTCAGCCGTTTTCTGAACTCATAATTATATTCACATTTCTGAGTCATCTGATCCCTGCCAGTTGGAGTTGAGAAATATTGTCTAGTCCATAAGCCTGTGGCTTAATTTATTGGCCATTTGTCGTTTCACAACTGCACGAGGGAAGATTTTTTGCTTATCGCCTCCTTCAAAACCGGGATTTTGGAGTAAGTTCTCTGCTCCTGCCAGGATGCTTAAGCTAAACAGCAGTACTGCGTAAGCGATGCTTTTTCCCATATTACCTCTCGATAGTTAAAATTTCATACTGAAGCGTTTCTCTGCAGAATTCAGCGGATAGCTCCAGAAACCGGAATGGTCATAATGACCAGTGCCAGGCATAAAGATTTGTTTGTCAGTTTTCAACTCCACGTGCCCGTCCATAAAGCCGCAGTTGACAGAGTCGCTATTGCCGTGCCGATATGCGTTGCCGGAGTTAAAGCGGTCTTTTAAGTAATATTCGCCTAGATAACCAATTTTCCCTTCAAACATTGCGAAGCGCTGGCTAGGGTGGTCAAAAGTATAAATCCGCCTGAATAAAAGTGTGCCCACAGAACGGCTGGCAATATAATACGGGATGCCATAGCAAGGTCTGTATTGGTATTTCGGATTTAGGTATTCGGGAGCTGATGGACAATGTATTAGCGGACAGTCCAATGAAGTAGTATTGTGCACGCCAAGGTATGGATAGAGTACAATGGGGAAACAGCTGGTGCCGCCCTGATTGCCATTCAAACCAAAGCCAGCCGGGATAATTGCATCGTTTTCATCGGTGTACATAATAAAGCCAGTGACCAGTTGTTTAGCTTTCGCTTGACAGCTGATAGCCCTGGCTTTCTCGCGAGCTTTCGTTAAGGCCGGCAGTAACATCGAGGCCAAAACCGCAATAATCGCAATCACTACCAGTAACTCAATTAAAGTAAAATCCTTGCGCATAATTTACCTCCTTTGGTGAGCTGATGTTGTTTATTATTCGACAGATTGATAAACAAAATGCTGAATCTGACTTTGAATGAACCTATTCTTCTGTGAAAACTCAAGGTGCCAAGAAAAAGGGATGTTTTCACTAGTCAGAACTAAGCTATCCGCCTTTTTGACTAGCTCAACCCAGAAAACGGCCCTTGCTCGTGACGCTTGTGACAGCGATAGAGAAATGCTATTTGGATGACGATAAGCTAGTGAACTTGCTGCCTTGCAGCTTCTTGTCAGCTTTTGCCTGACTGAGACACAGCGAGTATGCTGCCGGCTCGCTGGCCGCGACTTTTAGCGATCTTGACTTGATAATCCGGGCCTCAGCTTTTGTCGCTTTTTATCAACGGATTTTCATAGTATCGAATCGGTTGCCGTTGCAATCGATAATGAGGTGCACACCCGAAGAGCTGTGACGATTTTTGCTAAAAGTCAAATCGACTCAGCATCTCCCTGAACATAAAGCAAAAGCGATATAATAAAAGATTAACATTGATTTGCTCATTTGCAACTCAGAAAACAAATTTTCTGGCGCTGAAATGCTGACGATAGAAAGATAAAACCTGGCTCTGCGGAAGTCTCGCTCCTAGAATCGGCTACGTAACAATTTTTCTGTAAATTCTTCTTGTCGTCATCTTCGACTCAGAT
>CAZUCG010000165.1:0-6350 GCA_964619145.1 uncultured Lentisphaeraceae bacterium
GTAGGGAAACGCTCGGGCGGGGCAGAGGAACGGACTGCGGTACACGATATTGCTATAGCCCATCATCATACCGCCGATGGTGACTCCAGTCTGGGTACCGCTAGCACCTAAATAATTGATAATCAGCCCGGATTCCGGCCTGCTGGAATACCACCAGTGGGTCGAGGTGCTGGCTTTGTCGCCATTGCGATACGGCATACAGAAGCCATCCCAGTCGTCAGAATACATCAGCAACGCCAAGCCGATTTGTTTGAAATTACTCTGGCACTTGGCATTCTTAGCGGCAGCCCGGGCCTTGGATAAGGCCGGCAGAAGCATCGAGGCCAAGACCGCGATAATCGCGATCACGACCAACAACTCAATCAGAGTGAAATATTTTTTCAAGCGCATAAATTTTCCATTACTAAAATTAACGACTGTACGCATCGCAGGCAACAACTGTGTCAGTACGACGCATCTCGAGTTTGTCAACTACCAAGTATCATTCCAATACCGACTTTCAGTGCTCAGCACCTTCCAGGGAGCAAAAAAACTGCTATAGGCACCGGCTAGGCCGCGGTGGCCGGTCGGCAGGCGTTTACGGTCCACGCTTTCGACGTGGCCGTCATAAAAGGCGAAATTTCCCTTCCCGGGAAGATTGACCAGCGAGGCATCGCTGAAACGATGCGATTCAGCAAAACCGGGATTTTGATGCGGGAAGGCTACTGACCCGCCATTTTCAGTCACCGTATAAGACACGCTAAGCGCTCCATACCAAGCCGCGCCTACATACATCGAGCGGGCTGGTCGGCAAACATCAATTAAGCGTCTATCCTGCTTGTTGTAAGCGTGGTAATTAAGGCCCATACTATACCAGCTCTGCATCGAAGCATTGACTCTATTGTAGGGGAACGCTCGAGCGGGACAGACAAATGCACTGCGGTACACGATATTGGTATAGCCCATAGTCATACCACCGATGGCGGCAATGGTCTGGGTGCCGCTAGCACCCAGATAATTGATAATAAGACCAGAAGCAGGGTTGCTGGAATACCACCAGTGGGTCGAGGTACTGGCTCTATCACCATTTTGATACTGTACACAGAAGCCATCCCAGTCATCACTATACATCAGCAAGGCCAGATCGACTTGTTTGAAATTACTCTGGCACTTGGCATTCTGGGCGGCGGCCCGGGCCTTGGATAAGGCCGGCAACAGCATCGAAGCTAAGACTGCGATAATCGCGATCACGACCAACAACTCAATCAGAGTGAAATCAGATTTTTTTTGCATAGTTACCTCCGATTATAATCAAATCAAGTTTGAAAACACCTTAGCTTAATTCATTTTAAGCAAAATGCAATTGCAGATAATGATTTCCACTCGAAAAAATATCCGCGCTCGAAATCGCTTTCCTCTGTTTTTGTGTTTTTAAGCTTGTAACCGGCCCTGTAGAGGTTATATTTTGCCAAATTGTTATTTTCAGCAAGCAGCAATTCCCCTATTCAGAGGAGCCGCAATGTCCGAGCATTTAAGCCAAAGCCTTTTCTGTCAGGAAAAAGCTTCCCGGATTATCCCAGGAATGACGCAGCTGCTCTCCAAACGTCCCGATATGTTTTCCCGCGGCGTCTGGCCCGGCTACTATCGCCAGGCACGCGGCGTCAGCATTGAGGACCTGGATGGCAATTGCTATTTGGATTTCAGCCTCGGCGGCATCGGCGCCACGGTACTTGGTTATGCGGACCCCGAGGTCAACGCCGCAGTCTGCGCCGCTATATCGGCCGGCTCCGCCTGCACGCTGAATGCCCCCGAAGAAGTCGAGCTGGCGGAGTTGCTGTTGGAGTTGCATCCCTGGGCCGAGCAGGCGCGCTTTACCCGCTCGGGTGGCGAAGCGATGGCAGTCGCAGTGCGGCTGGCCCGGGCGACCCGGAAGCGCAGCAAAGTGGTCTTTTGCGGCTACCACGGCTGGATGGACTGGTACCTGGCGGCGAATCTCAACGCCGAGAATGCCTTGGCCGAGCACCTCTTGCCGGGCTTATCCCCATTAGGCGTACCTCGGGAATTGGCAGGCACCGCCTTGCCTTTCCGATTCAACGACCTGGACGATTTTCGCCGGGCGATTAGCAACGCCGGCGCTGACTTAGCGGCCATCGTGCTGGAGCCGACTAGAAATTTTTTGCCGAGTCAGGCATTCCAGGATGAGGTCCAAGCCACCGCCAAGCGTCTGTCGGTGCCATTGATTATGGATGAGATCTCGGCCGGCTTCCGAATCTGCACTGGCGGTGCGCATCTAGCCTTGGGCTGGCGCCCTGATGTAGCAGTATTTGCCAAGGCCATCGGCAACGGCTTCCCGATGGCCGCGATTATCGGCAAATCCTGGGTACTGGATGCCGCTCAGGAGAGCTTCATCTCCAGCACAAATTGGACAGAGCGCACCGGCCCAGTGGCGGCGCTGGCGACCATCCGGAAATTCCATCGTCTTTCGGTCGCCGAGCATCTGCAGGCGTTGGGGCAGCGGGTCAAAGACGGCTGGCTGGGCCTAGCCGACGAGCTCGGTTTAGCCATCAAGGTCAGCGGTATGACACCAATGCTGCACCTGCAGTTCGCCACGGAGCATAACTTAAAACGCGCGTACTACACCCAGGAAATGGCCCGACGCGGTTTTTTGGCTTGCGCCAGTTTTTATGCGATGTACGCCCATACTTTCGCGCAAGTCGAGGATTATCTCTCGGCGACGAAAGAAGTCTGGCAGGACATCGCAACCGGCAGAATGGTCTTGCAAGGACAGCCGGCGGTCTCAGGCTTCAGCAGAATAAATTAACCACAACCACGCAATGCGCTGCGCAGAAAAAACCTCCGCACAGAGCCTAATGATGCCTTCCTGAATTTTCTCACTACGTTTTGTCATTATAATCTACAAGGAGCTGTATTTATGTCTTATTTCAGCAAATTCATTCTCGCCGTTGTTCTGCTGACTTCCTGGGCCTGCCTGGGGCAGAATTCGTTAGCTGAATTCAGTAATCTAGCACCGCTTCAGGAGGAACTCTATGGCTGCGGGCCGCTGCTGCAGCCCGGCAATACGTACTATATAACACTACAGGGAGATGATAAAAACGACGGCTTGTCATTGGAGAGTGCCTGGCGGAGCATCAGCCTGGCCAGCCCGAAATTGCAAGCTGGCGACACCTTGCTGATTGCCGAAGGCGAATACGACGAAGGCAAAGAAATTCAGCTCAATGTCAATGACTACTCCAACGCTTACGATGAGCATTGCGGCCGGCCCGGTCGGCCCATCCGGATCCAAGCGCTGCCTAACCAACGGGTGTTGATTCGCGGCGGGACCTTCCTGCCGACCGAAAAACTAGCAGAGGGGATGCGCTACACTTACCAGATACCGTATAACAAGGACCAATTCGCGTGTATTTGGGAAGCCGGCACCCAGAATAAACTCGAGGATTCCGGTTCCTTGGAGAAAACCGAAGAATTGCCAGGGACATACTTCTACGATGCAGAAAAGAAGATGCTCTACGTGCGTTTCACTGCTGCCGCCCAACCGGCCCAGCCGGGCATCCGCATCCAAGGCAGCCGTGTCGCGATGCGCATCCACGGCAGTTATATCCAGGTCAAAGGATTGTGGTTCGTCAATTATGGCGATGCCATTATTATTCGTCCCAATTACGCCGCCGGCGAGCCAGGCCGCCGCGACTATGCTGACAATCGCGTCCACCACGTCAGCATCGAAGGATGCGGCTTCTATGCCAACAGCACTCAAGGCATCCAGGCCATCGCAATGCAATGGTGCTTGTTCAAAAACAACTACGGTAGCAACAACGCCTTGCGGGGCGGCCTGATGATGCAAAGAGATTTGGCCCAAGACAACTTGGCCATCGGCAATGTCTATGGGTCCTGCCGCGACACCCGTCGTCTGGAAGGAAACCACGTCCACTACCTGATTAGCCAATACGGCGGCGTCGGGCAGCGCAACCACATTATCAATAACGTCCTGGATGACCTGCGCTCCTTCCGCTGGAAGCCAGTCTGCCCCGGCAGCCGTTTTGAGGGGAACTACCTAGCAGGCAATTTCGCCGTCGATTCTGGTATGACCACCAGACTAGTCACCTCACCGGAACAACGCCTGATTCTGCGCCACAACATCATCCGCGGGAATGTCTATTGGGGTGGCAATGACTTCGACAACAGCAAGACCACTATGGACCGCTATGACCCCGATAAGGTCTTCCTGAATAACTTCTTCGGCCGGCACAGTCAAGCTAATATGGACAATGCGTTATTTGCCGACCCCAGCTATTATGATTTTCGCTTGCAAGCCGGCAGCCCATTGCAAGGCGCCGGTGTCGCCGGACTAGACCTGGGCTTGCCCACCCCTAAAAGCGGTCGCGTACTATTTGCCGGCAGCACCGGCAAAGACCAGAACAGCGGCGACAGTGTGCAGTATGCGCTGCTTAATCCACAAGTCGCCGTCGATCAACTGTCGCCCGGCGACACATTGTATATCCTACCCGGAAAATATGATTCGGTATTGCGCATCACCCGCGGCGGCAGCGAAAGCCAACCCGTCCGCATCCGCGCTCACGGCAAGAAAGACGTCTGGTTTACCGCGCTGCAAGTAACCGCGCCGTGGGTGGAAATCGCCGGCTTGTCAGTCGCCGGCGCGTCTGTAGGCTACGATCTCAGCGCTACTGATATCACGCTGCGTAGTTGCGGCGCTTATCAGTGCCAGGAAGCCGGAGTCAGGGCGGTCAAGGCCAGCCGTCTCGCACTGTACAACTGCACTGTGGCCGACAACCAGACTGCTCTTATTCTCAACGAGACCCAGGACGCGCAAGTACGCGACTCGATTATCGCCGGCAATCGGACCGTCCTGACAACAGAGCCGACTGAGCAAGCCACGCTGCGGACTAGCCACAATGTCATCGCTGGCGGCAATCTGCCAGGCTACAGCAACTGGCAAGCCCAGGAACTCAAATTCTCTGATCCGGCCAAGAACGACTACCGCCTGCAATGGGATAGCCCGGCCGCCGCCTGTGATTCGTTCTGCGCGCCGGCAGGTGCCCGTCCGGTACTGGCGAAACCGCTGCTGATCAGCAATATCAGCGTCAATTACTTGACTCCCAATACCGGCGTAGCCTTCTGGGAAACACCTGAGGATGACTCCTTCGGCTACCTCGAATACTGGCCGCAAGGCGAAAGCAAACGTACTCGCAGCCAATCTTTGATCCAAGGCACCCGTCACGCCGCTGGCCTGACAGACTTAAACCCGGACACTACCTATGAATACCGTGTCCGTAGCAACGGTCGACGCGGCAATGCCGCCACTAGTGAAGTATTCAGCTTTCGCACCACCAGCACTCAACCACCCCCCAAGACTTATTATGTCTCTCCTGACGGCGACGACACAGCCGACGGCTTGACCCTGCCTACTGCCTGGCAGACGCTGCGGCAAGTCAGCTTGGCGGTCTGCGCTGGCGATACTGTGTTGTTGCAACCCGGTAACTACTATGATGTATTAGCACCAATGCACGGCGGTAAGCCCGGGCAGCCCATAGTCTTCCGCAAAAATGGCCCTGGCCAAGTCATCATCGATGGTCAAGGCGTGCGTTTTCAGTTGCTCAATATGCAGAACTTGCAGCATATCGAGGTTGATGGGCTGACGTTTATCAATCCCGAGGAAGGCTGTCGGAAGGGCGTCATTACCTTGTATCGCTGTAATGACCTCAAAATCGTCAATTGCCGGATGGGTTTAGACAAAGTGGTTTACTATACCAGCGGCCCATTTCTAAATGCCTCGAGTTGCCGGAATCTGCATTTTGAGAACAATATTGGCTGGGGCGGCGATTATCCGCTGCAACTGTCCAGCTGCAGTGATGTAGTCCTCAAGAACAACACCATCGTCGATGCCACTATGATGGGCAGCCGCATCAACAGCAGCAGTAACCTCAGCATCATCAATAACCTCTGGTGCCGCCCCTGTATTCCCAACAAGAGCAACGAGTGCCTGCTGTTTACGAACATCCAGCCCGAGAGCATCGTTTGTGATTACAATTTATTCTACTCGCCCTACCCTACCCACAAGGTCGGGCAAATTCGGGCGGCGAATGCCACTCCGCTGATTTTAGGCAGCGACCTCGCGGAATGGCAAGCCAAGGGCCCGTTTGACAAAAATAGTATCCAAGCGGACCCGCTGTTTTACGATTACGAGAAGGGCGATTTCCGGCTACGTCCTGGCAGTCCGGCCATTGGCGCTGGCAAAGATGGCGAAAATATTGGTGCCACCCTGCCAGAATAATCGCCACTCAAGGCAAGGAGTAGGTATTCCAAACCGACCACGAATACCTACTGATTTTTTACCC
>CAZUCG010000166.1:0-6340 GCA_964619145.1 uncultured Lentisphaeraceae bacterium
TCAATCTCGCCGAGGAGAACTTGCAATCGCTCAAGGTGTTGCCCAGTTACTCTCAGGAGGTCGCTAATTTACAGACCCTCATCGATATTTCTCGCGAGCAACAGTTGAAACATCCCGCCCGTGATTTAGCCAAGGCACAGATGTTTGCCGAAATTGAAGACGACTTGCAAATACCTGAGACTTATGGCAAGGTAGTGGTTATCGATGCCAGCCTGGCGCCTGTCGTGCTACCGCCTGGTAAAATGGAGGCGCTCTGCAACCGGCGCATCTCCGTGAATATGGATAGTGTCGGCATCACTGAGCTGGTAGATGTCCTTAGCCGCGAGGGCCTTAATGTAGTGGCTGATGAAGCGCTGAAGCAAGAGGAAAAAGTCCTGACTGTCCGAGTGAATGAGATTCCTCTGAAAGACTTATTCGCCTATTTCGCTCGCAATATGGGTATAGCTTTTCATATTGGCAATGACTTGGTCTGGATTACGGCCGGCGAAGAAAAAGGCGGCCCGCCTTTGGAGACCAGGATTATCAGGCTTCGGCAAGGTACGCTGCCGAAGGTCCCCGTCGGCAGCCAGCCACCTGGGTCGGTGCTGGCTGACTTGGCTACGCCGGCAGATGAAGAAGACAATGATCTTGAGGAAGCACTGACGGTTTTTTTCGTCGACAGCCCAGAGGGATCCACTTTTAGAGTTTTTCGCAACCGCAATATCCTGCTGGTGCGCGATACCCGGGAGAATCTCCGCCTGGTGGAAAAAATTGTCGAGGAACTCGACCAGCCGCCGTATCAAGTGTCTATCGAGGCTAAGTTTATTACCGTCAGCCAGGACGACTTGCGCGATTTGGGGGTGGAATGGGAACATTCTCTCGGTGGTAAAAATGCAGCTAGTATGGATCCGCGCGGCAAGGATTCGCTCCAAGTCAGCAGCTTTCTTTCTGAACTGGCGGCTTCGGCTACGGCTGCGGAAATTGGCAAAGGTAGTCTGACCTTGAGTGGTGTTCTTGGTGACCGCACCTTCGACGTGCTGATTAGCGCTATCGAAAAGAAAAATTCTTCAGTTACCTTAAGTGCTCCACGGGTCACGGTGATGAACAATCGCACTGCCAGAATCAGGAAAGGCAACAAATATTATTACTTTGAGGAATATACTACTGCGACGGTTCGCAAGGGTGATGTTCGTGGTGACGTGGAATTGTTGGTCCCCACCGGCAAGCCGGCAGAATTGCCAGTGGGCATTACTTTTGATGTCAAGGTCAATGTCGGCAATGACGGTAAAACTGTCTTGCTGGGCTTAAAGCCAGCTATTGTTTCGTTTTTGGGCTGGGAAGATTATATCTCAGCCGGAGATGAGGAGACTGACGGTAAGAAAAAAGACGATCCAGAGACTACGATTGGGCAAATCAGATTGCCGCGAACGCACGAACAGATTGCTATGACTACTGTGGGAGTATCAAGTGGCGAGACCGTAGTTATGGGCGGGATGATCGACAATAGCAAAAGTGAAAAAATCAAAAAAATACCGTTCTTGGGTGATTTGCCGCTAGTTGGCTTTTTGTTCCGGCGGACGGAGACTATGCAGGTCCCCACCAATATGCTGATTTTCGTGACTGCGAAGGTAGTCAGCTCCAGCGGCGAGTATATGGATGTCAGATTGCAAGATTTGCTGCCCTAGGCTGCGCCGCCCCGGCCAGAAGCTGATTAGAGTCAGCCGGCGAAAAGTGCCGCCTGCTGCAGAGTTAAATTTTTTTACCCATCTTAAAGCCGTTGTCAGCGCTATTAGCTAGTGCCGACAGCCAGTTCTTCAGAACTAAATCATTTGACGCGAATGCAATGGAAAAATGACCATATTGCTTTAGGCCTTGACGTTGGCCAGACGGCCGTCAAAGCCGTCCTGCTGACCCGCAAAGGCTCGGAGCTGTTGATTGCTCGGTGCGAGGTTCTCTCTCTCTGGGCGGAAGGTATTCTTGATGAAGAAGAGCTCTACAAGAGCCTTGGCGCTTGGTTGCAGGAGAAGAAGCTTGCCGGCACCAGTACTTGCATCGGCCTACCGCAATACCTGACAACTTCGCAAATCAGCGATTTTCCGCCAGGCATCAGTGGTGAGCTGTTGGACAAGATGGTTGATGACGAGACCGCGCATCTATCTGGCTTGTCTGACGGGCGATTCGTCTACGACTATCAAGTCTTGCAGGCGACGGCTGGAAGGAATAATCCGGTCTTGATTGGGATTTGTCGCGAGACCGTGGTTGAGGAATACGCTTCTCGTCTGCAGGGCGTCAAGGTCAACGTCCAGGATATGGCGATGACTGGCTTGGCTATGGTCAATGCCTTCTTCTATCTCTATCCGCGTGAGCGGCAGAATGAAAAGCTGCAAATACTGATTGACTTAGGGACGGAGAATTCGACGCTGGCCATAGTTGCCCAAGGGCAAGTGCTTTATGTCAGCAGCCTGATGTTCGGTTCACGCAGGATTACCAAGGCCCTAGCGCAGGAGTTCGCCTGCACCGAAAATGAAGCTGAGATGCGCAAGAAGACGTATCAAGCCGCTTGGGGCGACCCTGATTGCCCAATATTGCCAGTTATCAAACAGCTGGAAAGGGAGTTAGACAGCGCCTTGGAGCATTGGCGGCAGTCCGAGCCGGAGAATGCAGCAGTGCCGGTTTTGAAAATCTGGTTGACTGGTGGTGGGGCCCAGCTTTGGGGCTTGAATGCACAGCTGATTCGTACTTATGCCTGCCAGGTTGGAATTTTTGGGCCGCCCGATCCCAATGTGCTGCCCGAGCAGGATGTGGCGATTGCCGAGAATGTCAATCCTGATCTGACTATTGCCTTCGGGCTGGCTTTGCAGGGCATAACTGCCGCGGAATGCAAGATCTCGCTGATTCCGGATTTATTGCGCTGGCAGCAGTCGAAAGTGGCTCGTTTTCGTTATTTGCTCTGGTCGGCCGGGCTATTACTTATGGCGTTAGTTGCTTTTTTGCTCGGTTTCTATTTTAACATCATATCTGAACAGGCTGCATTGGAAGAACGCTTGAACGAGCTTAATGCCTGTCGCAGCCTGGTGCCAAAACTTGATGACAGTCAGGCGCAAGCCGCGCATTGCCAGAAAATGCTGATACCTCTGGTGGAGTACGGCACCCGCGGCTGGCGCTTTATGAGCACCTTGGAAGAATTGCAGCGGGCGATGAGCCCGCAGCAGAAGCAGAACGACGGGTGGTGTATTTACGTCGCCGATGAATTCAGCTACCGCGCCGCGACTGGAATTACCGCAGCCCAAAAAGACCCAGCCCAAACGGCTGAAAAAAAGCCCGCTTCGCCGTTTCGCAGTGTAGTAAAAACTCCGGCCGCCACTGGCACGACGGCCCAGGAAGAGAAGCTGATCCCAGTCTTCCAGATGGAATTTTTGAGTAAGATGATTGTTGGCGGGTTCTCGCCCCGTCAGACTGATAAGGGCAAATATGAAGTAACCAAGGATATCTTAGATAGCTTGAACTCCGGGACGCTCTTCGCTGGCGCGGATTGGTTTAGCGACTGGGATGAGGCGCACGTAATGAAAGTCTTCGAACCGTGGCAAGATTTTTTCAGCGACAAGACTAAGCCGCGCAACAAGCAGCAGCGAGATAGCGACCCCGCCGAGATTGATTTCCGTACCCAGTTGCCTTTCAGGAACTTGGTAGTTCGCAAACCGCCGCCGCCAGAGCCGGTCAAAAAACGCCGACGTTGAGAACTTGTGGGGCATCAGCCGGTCATACCTATGTCGCTAGGGATAATGTTTTTGCCGGCAGTAGTAGTGCGTTGACTCGTCTGGCGATTGATTAGGCCGAGGCTTTTTTACTAAATTCAACAGGTTTTTATTCACGATGAGACATCGATTTCAAGAATGGCCGGAGGAGCACCGCAACTTGTTGTTGTTGCTGTTAGCGGCGTTATTGCTTATTGGCTGCCTCTACTTGGTTTTTTTACAGCCGAGATGGAAGGGCTTGCAAGAGGCGCGCGAGGAATTTGCCACTGCCGATAAGAAGCTGGGAGAGACATCCTGGCCCAAGGATTCAGAGCGCTTGAAGACATTATTGGCGCAATACCAGAAAGAATTGGGTGGGAAGGATGGCGGTTTGCGCAAATTTACCGCTGACGCATTGCTTCGAGCCAGCAGTATGTTCGATGCCCGAATCAATGACGAGTACGGCAACGCTAGTAATTTTATAGAGAAGGCTTCCCAAATCGAGTATAAGGACCTTTTTGATCGGATGGATTTTTCTTTCCAGAACAAGAAGCCAGGCATCTATCTGGTGCCTAATATCTACGGTCTGGATGAAGCCAGCGTGGAAACAAACAAATACCAGATGTTGCTGAAGTTGTGGACGACCGAGGCATTGGTGAATCTGGCTTTAGAGCACAAATTGAGTATCGGCACAGACCGCAATTTCAAGACCGCGCCGCCTTATCCGCATCCTGGCGCCAAAATCACCGCTCTGCCCATTAATTCTTATGCCTTATCTGCTGATGACAAAGTAGCCTACTTGTTGGAAATACCGGTAAAAATGACTGTCCGGGGAAAACTTGGGCAATTTGTCAGCTTCGTCAAATCCCTCCAGGGTGAAAATGTCTTCCTGCCCATCGTGCAAATGGAAATGCTTACCGAGGTACCCGATAAAAAGAAAAACCTGCGTGCCGATGATTCAGTTGTGGTGAGTGACACCCTTGAAATCACAGTTGTTTGCTCGGCATTTTATCGCCCCAGTGCCGAGGCGGTTAAGGCTACCCCGCGCCGGACCGTACAACTGTTGCCAGCAGGAGCGTGAATCGCCAGGACAGGTGTCTTGCCAAGTCGTATATTCGCTTATGAATAAGTTCAAGTTAGAAAAAATTAAGGCGGAATGGGAGAAGTCATTGCTGATTGCTCTCAGTTGTATATTATTCCTGCTATTGATTATTTGGCTCTGGCCGAATAACCAGGAAGGGAGCGTGAATCAGCCCGGGACCTTGCCAGCTAAACCGAATTATGTCGACGTTGACTCCGATTATTGGCTGAAACCGACTTTTTTAAAAGGCGATGTCTCAATTATGACGTTTGTCCGGGCTTTGCCGCCGGTGCCAGAGGCAGATAAGACCCCCACCCCGAGTCGCCCCAATGCGGGCCAGAAAACTCCCACCCCGGGGAAGACACCGACTCCCACCCCGGGGAAGACGCCAGCAGCCGATAACGTGACGTCAGGCAAAACTGATCCGCCGAAGGTAGCGCCAGTAAAACCAGAGCCCCCGCAGGTGATTACGCTCCTTTATCGTGGTTTGTATAAAGGCTTGTCTGACAAGAAGTTGGCTTTTATTAAGGGCAGTGATTCCCGCAGCAAAAAGAGCATCAATGCCCCCTTGAGTGAAGGGGCAAAAATATTCACAGTGTTGACCATCGTGTCTTTTGATGAAAATTCCATCACCTTGGCGTATGGCGAAGGCAGAGGGGTCACTTTGATTCGGGGCGAGGAAAAAAAGTTAAATTATAATGAATGAGGCAACCCATAGTGGCGATTTCGTCGACAGCTCGGATTTGATTTCTCTCTTGCAACAGCAAGGGTCTTTGAGCGACGAACAAGCTGATCAGTGCCGACGACGGCTGCGACGCGGACAAATCCCTGCTCAACAAGCAGTCTTGGAACTGGCCTTCGCGACTCAGGAAATCGTTTACAGAGCTCTTAGCCAAGTCTCAGGAATACCATTTATACTGCTCGGTGAGCAGGAAATTGCTGAACCGGCGGTGCAGAAAGTCCCGGCCAAAATCGCCTTACGCTACCAGTTCGTGCCTCTACTACTCGACCGCGGGACCCTGAAGGTCGCTTTTGCGAATCCGCCCAGCATCCGTGACCGTGAGAACCTCCGGCTATTGCTGGGCTTGCGTCTGGACCCCGTTCTAGCTACTCCAACCGAGGTGAATAGCACCCTGAAACGCCTCTATGGCTTGGGGGCAGAGAAGGTCATCCAGATCCGACAAGATCGCAAAAATCAGCTCGTTGAGGAAGTCGAGGGCGCTTTTGATGACCGCCTAGTAGAGGACCTTGATCAAGGTGATACTCAGGACGCGAGCATTATCCAGCTGGTCAATGAAATTATTGCCGAGGCTATTCGCCAGCACGCTACTGATGTCCATATCGAGCCATTTCGGGAACAAATCAAGGTGCGATACCGCATCGACGGTATGTTGCGGGAAATACCTACTCCTCCCGGGATGGTCGAACTCCACGACGCCATAGTCTCACGACTGAAAATTATGTCTCGGTTGAATATCGCTGAGAAGCGCCTGCCGCACGACGGTCGTATCCGTCTCAGTGTCGGTGGTGAGTCTTCGGATTTGCG
>CAZUCG010000167.1:0-6327 GCA_964619145.1 uncultured Lentisphaeraceae bacterium
TAGGCGATAAATGCGGCAGCTTATTCTTGCCTTCTAACTGAGTGCGTTGTATAGATATTAATGTTCTATTTTCGGCTGTTACTAAGCACAACAAGTACGAATTGCGTTATCTGCAGGTGTTTTTGCCCGAGTGGTGTTTATTTACAGGAATAAAGTGATATATTAAACAGGTTGCCGTCAATCCAACTGTTAAACTATATGCCAGAAAATATCGTCACCTACCAGCAGCAGACTGATCTCGACTACTATGAGCCGAATTTCCCCGGCAGCGGGGACTTGGCTTACCGAGCAGAACGCTGTAAGCTGGATATCTACTACCCCGCGGGCAGCACTAAAAAATTCCCCACCCTGGTCTGGTTCCACGGTGGGGGGATGGTCGGTGGCGAAAAAGGCTTCAATGCCCAAAATAACATCTTGCGTGAACGCGAGCTCGCCGTGGTGATGCCGAATTACCGCCTGGCCAGCGGCCCGGCGCGATGTCCTGATTACTTGGAAGACGCAGCGGCGGCCGTGGCTTGGGTGTTCAGACATATCGCCGAATATGGTGGCGATAGCAGCTCAATCTACCTCTCTGGCGGCTCAGCCGGCGGATACTTGTCGGCAATGCTCGGACTCGATAGCCGCTGGCTGGCCAAGCATAACTTGGATTTTCATAACCTGGCCGGTATCCTGCCGGTCAGCGGGCAAATGGCCACGCATTTCCAAATCATCAATGAACGGCGAAACACCCCCGGCGGGGGTGCGTATTTTCCCCTGGCCATTGATGAATACGCGCCGCTGTTCCACGCTCGTCCCGATGCACCACCAGTACGTTTGTATGTCGGCGATGCTGGCTTGGACTGGCCGGCTCGAGCAGAAGAGAATTGCTTACTGGCCGCATCTTTGACCCGCTTGGCAGGTCACCAGGACACCCAATGTTTCGTGCTGCCAGGTTATAGCCACGGCGATGTCTATCTACCCGCCTTGGTGTTGCTGCTGAAACATCTTTGGGAAATTGAAAACCGCCGATTGGCAAATTGAGCTGCCGACTGCGGTCGTAACGCAGCGCCAATAGCCGATTTTGCCACTAAAAGAAATGCCGAAGGAGAATCCCTCCGGCGTAGGAGATATTGACTATGGGTATTCGTGTACGTTTCGCACCCTCACCGACTGGACAAGTCCATATTGGTAATATCAGAGCCGCTATTTTTAACTGGCTTTTTGCCCGCCACGAAGGCGGTAGTTTCCTGTTGCGAATCGAAGACACCGACTTGGAGCGCTCAACACCACAGGCGATTGCAACCCTGTTGGAGATTATGGAGTGGCTGAAAATAGACTTCGATGAATCACCACTTTACCAGACTTCGCAGATTGACAAGCACCACACAGCCGCGGAAAAACTGCTACAGGATGGCAATGCCTACAAGGACAGCAAAGGTGGCGACAAAGAGGCCACCCTCTTTCGCATCCCCTGGCAGGCCGAGCAATTCCCGGGGGTAGTGGTCACTGGCCCCGCCACGCTGGCCATCCATCAGGATGTACCGCTGCTAATCAGCGGCAAAGGTCTGGAATTCGCTTCTGTGTCCCCCAAAGGGAAGCCAGCGCCAGGCGGCGCTTGCCTGGCCGGCTTCAAGGACTTACAGGTCCAGGACGAAAATGCTAACACCATTTTCACCCTGGCTGAGCATCTCGACAACATTCTCCACAACGGTGCGCAATTCACCCTCCCGGAAGCCCGCGAGCTGCGTTTTACTCGTCGTGCCATCACCTATCAGGACTTAGTCAAAGGGCAGATGAGCAAGCCGTTGGACAGTATGAAGGATTTGGTCATCGTGCGCAGTGATGGCTCTCCGGTATTCCATTTAGCCAACGTCGTCGATGATATAACCCAAGAGGTGACTCACATTATTCGTGGCGATGACCACGTGGAAAACACTTTCCGCCATATTTTCCTCTTTGGCTGCCTCGATGCAGCTGTACCGCATTATGGCCACTTACCGATGATTGTGAACGCGGCTGGTAAACCGTACAGCAAACGCGATGGCGATGCCTTCGTGGGTGATTTCCGTGACAATGGTTTTTTACCCGAGACGCTGTTCAATTACTTGAGCCTATTGGGCTGGTCACCCGGTGATGACCGGGAGAAAATGAGCCGTGAAGAGCTGACTGAGGCCTTTAGCCTGGACCGCTGCCTGCGCGCTTCAGCCCAAATGGACATCCAGAAGATGACTAACCTAAACGGCGCCTATATCGCAGAAATGCCCTTAGGGGATTTTATGGCCGCCTGCCGACCATTCTTGGCGACAAATCCTTGGGGGCAGAATCTCCCGGAAGAATTATATCGCCAAGTCTGTATTTTACTGCAAAGCCGAGTCAAGCGTTTTGTCGATGTCAAGCAATGGGAATATTTCTTTGTTGAGGTCCCAACTTATGATGAAAAGCTCTGTGCCAAACAGCTCAAGGACCCGCAAGTCATCAGCGCGCTGGCACAATTACCAGATACCTTTGCTGCCTTGCCAGAATTTACTGCGCTGGCCATCGAGAACGCCATACACGCCACTACCGACACGGTCGGCCTGGGGCAAGGTAAATTGAACCAGCCCCTCCGTGCTGCTGTGACCGGCATCGGTATCGGCGCTGGCATCTTCGAGACCCTGGAATTGCTGGGGCGAGAAAGGACCATTTTACGTCTAAAACACATCTTGCAACATTAGCCTTTCTCTGAATACTTGCCTTATCAGTCCGTAAACCAACCACCCCCGATGCCAAGCAGGAAAATAAAATGCCGGAAAAACTACCAGTAATCGCCATTGTCGGTCGTCCTAATGTCGGTAAGTCGGCATTGTTCAATGCCATTTTACGCCGCCGAATTTCCATTGTCCACGAACAAAGCGGCGTGACGCGTGACCGAGTGGCGGCGGCAAGCGAGCACTTCGGCTACCATTTTATGCTTGTCGATACCGGCGGCTTAGGGACCCTGAACCGGGAAAAGAACGTCGATTTGTTTGACGGGATGATCCGCGAACAGGTGGCGGCTATTGTCGAAGAAGCCGCTGCCGTGATCTGGGTGGTAAATTGCCAGGAAGGAATTACCACCCAGGACGAGGAAGTCGGCGAGTTTTTGCGCAAGACTGGCAAGCCGGTGGTAATTGCCGCCAATAAGGCCGATAACCAGACAACGGCTCAGAACGTGGTATCGGACTTCGCTGCCTTGGGTATCGCTGACATCGAGCCGACTAGTTGCACGCATTCTTACGGCATCTCACAGCTGATGGATGTCGTGGTCACGCATATCCCACAAATCGCCAACGAGGAAGAAATTGAAAAACGCCTGCGGGTCGCAGTCGTGGGCCGGCCGAACGTCGGCAAGTCGTCACTTGTCAATCGGCTGTTCGGCGAAAACCGGATGATGGTGACCGACATCGCCGGCACCACCAGAGACGCGGTGGACATCCCAGTTGATTTGCAGCAAGACGGCCTGATACTGCCCTTGACGCTGATTGATACGGCAGGACTGCGACGCAAAAAACAAATCGACACCGTGGTCGAATTTTTCAGTGCCAACCGTACTGAGCAAGCTATCAGGCGCAGTGACATCGTGCTATTTTTGCTTGACTCAGTTGAGCCCTGCACTACCCAGGAGCGCCGTTTGGGACGGCTGATTGTCGATGCCAATAAACCGTGTATCTTGCTGGCCAATAAATGGGACTTGCTCTACAAAGATGGCAAAAAACCAAAAGAGCTGATTGAACAGATTCGCAACGAGATGTCATTTTTAGACCACGCGCCGGTGCAAATCATCTCGGCCCTCAATGGCTATAATTTCAAGGGCATTTTTGCCCAGTTGTTGAACGTCCGCGAGCAATTGAAACTAATGGTGCCGACCTCGGTGTTCAATCAGTTTCTGCAAGATACGCTATTGCGGAACCCGCCGACATCCAAGGATAATAAGCGCTTCAAAATCTTTTACGGCACGATGGTCTTTACACCACCGCCAAAATTTGTCCTCTTTGTCAACAACAAGAAGCTCTGCCCGAATAACTACCTCAAGTTTCTGGAAAATCAGATTCGGGAGGCATTTTTCCCTGAGGCCGGCCTGCCCATCTCGTTGGAGTTGCGGAACCGCGAGCGCCTGGAAGACGCGAATCCTGCCCGCAAGGCCGCTGCCGGCGCGCATTTCAAACGCCAATCGGAAGCCAATGACGTAAATCGCCGCATCCAACGCAGTAAAAATCGTCGAAAAGGATAATATGCTGGCAAAATACGGCAATCTGATAGTACTCGCTTCTGCCTCTCCCCGACGGCAGGAACTGCTGCGGCAGGCCGGCATTGAGTTCATTGTCCAGCCGGCCGAGATTCCAGAAGAATGTTGCTCTGGAGAGTCGCCTGCTGAGACAGTCGTGCGACTGGCGGAAGCGAAAGCCGCGGCAGTCGCGGCGCAATTCCCTGGGCATATCGTCTTGGGAGCAGATACGCTGGTATTCTTGGACGGCACGCCAGTGGGCAAGCCGGCTGACTTGCCAAGCGCAAAAGCGCTGCTGGCCAAATTGTCTGGCCGGACCCACGAGGTCTATACCGGGGTCTGCCTGTACCGCTGCCAAGACAAGCTATCTCGCTCCTGGACGTGTTGCAGCGAAGTCACCTGCAAAATTTTGACTGCAGACGATATCGAAAAATATGTTTGTCTAGTCAATACGCTTGATAAGGCCGGTGGTTATGCCTTGCAAGAACACGGCGAGATGATTGTGGCTGCAGTCGCTGGTGACCGCAATAACGTCATCGGCCTGCCAGTCGAAGAAGTCCAAAAACAACTTGCGGAAATAGCGCTTTATGAGAGTACTGCTGCAAAGAGTAACTGAGGCTTCGGTCTCGGTGGAAGGCCAAGAAATCGGCCGTTGTCAGCACGGCCTGCTGCTGCTGTTGGGGGTCAAAACCGGCGATAGTGCCGCAGAAGTCGATTATCTGGTGGAAAAATGCCTGAATCTGCGTATCTTCGCCGATGAACACGGCAAGATGAATCGCTCGTTGCTCGACGTCGAAGGAGAAATCTTGGCCATCAGCCAATTCACGCTCTATGGCGATGCCCGCAAAGGACGCCGCCCGAGCTTTATTGCTGCCGCCCCAGCCGAGCTCTCTGAACCGCTGTACGAGCTATTTGTGGAAAAACTCCGTGCTGCCGGTGTAATAGTCGCTACCGGACGCTTCGGCGCCGAGATGGCCGTCAGCCTGGTCAACACTGGACCAGTGACGATTATGCTGGAAAAATAACCTCGGCGTAGTTCAGCTCGCTGGCGCACTTTCCCCTCGCCAGAAGCAACTGCGATTTGCAAACAATTCTTTTGCTAATATATTCTCCTATTATGCTTCAGGACTTGTAATGGCGGCGTTGTTATTGCCTAGCCAGGAGGTTGAAATATGAGCAACCCTATGACTGAAATTAGCTTGACTGTCCGAGCCGACGCTGATGTGCTATTGAATGGCGCGTTTCCCCAGGCCGAATATATGTACGGTTGTGTGCCGACTACCGTGGGGATGTTATTGGGATACTACGACCTCTATGGCTACCAAGGAATAGCCTTGGATAACCTTATTGACGGGGTCATTGCGGTTGACTCGCGCGGACTCGACGGCAATGCTCACGATATGGATGCATTTGACACCACCCTGGGGAATTTTATTGCCTCCCCCGACTACGTCGACCGCTTCTACGACACTTCCGCTGCGAGCGAATTGCCGTACACCTTCCTGATTAACGGCTCTGAAGTGAATCTGAACACTGGCGCTTGGAACTGTTTGGCGGACTATCTTGGTACAGGTCAAAGCTGGCGCGGCAACGATGACTTATCCACCACCGTGCACTTTATGACTCTGGCAGAAATCTTGCACGACGACAGAACTGTAGCTCGCACTGATGGTCAAAGTGAGGTCTCTTTCGCCTTCAAGTACTTGACAATGCTCTACGGCTTGTCTTTGTACGTCGAATCACGTGACTATCAGCTCAATCCGGAAATTACCGGCAGTTTTGTTATTGATAGCAGCGGTGGCACTTTCACCTTTGCCGATTATATGGCCGAGATTGATGCTGGCCGCTCAGTCATTGTCAACATCGAAGGTCACGCGATGGTCGGTTATGGCTATAACGCTGAGACATATACAGTCATCTTCGACGACTGCTATCAGCACGATCAACAAATGACTTGGGGTGGCAGCTATTTCTATTCCGATGTCGAACGACAAATGCAGTCAGTGACCATTATTGGCGTCTTGGTTGAAGACATCGATTTAAGCATCTCTGCTCGCACCTTGGCTAGCGATACACTGTTGCTGGCCAAGACACCCGGCGCGACT
>CAZUCG010000168.1:0-6314 GCA_964619145.1 uncultured Lentisphaeraceae bacterium
GAAGGAGGTCCCCCAATGGTAGGGTGGGCTTGAGAAGCCCACCCTAATGGCGGCAGGAGAAATGTAGCCGCTTTTGGCAAAACTGGCAATGCTAAAATCGCAGCTTACCAAACATTCATTGAGATTTCCTTATTTTTCCCTTGGAAGGACAAACATTCACCATTCGGTAATCAGCGCCAGCGAATGGCTGAGTGAACACTCTTTTTATTGTCTTTTTTACAAAAAAACACCTGCCTGATTTGCAGTTGTCAGAATGGGATTGTATAATAACTGTAGTGATACACTTTAACAAATACAAACAATGCTGTTATGCGGGCGAATAGCAGAACAAATCTGGCGGAAAGCATCTGTCAAGAAATTTTGGTCCGGATTACCTCGGGGCAATATTCTGTGGGGGAGAAGATTCCCAGCATTCGGGCGTTGATGAATGATTTTTCAGTCAGCAGCCAGACGGTACAGCGGGCTTTGCGCCAGTTGCAGGACGCTCGGGCGGTAACGGCAATTCAGGGCAGCGGTGTCTATGTCAATGCCCAACCGTCGCCAACGAGGTTGCGCCTGGCGATGATATTTCCAGAGCAATCGATCAGCCGGAGCCATCTCGATTTGGAGAACTGGGGTATGAGTTCCGAATTGCAACGGGGATTATTGTCCGGCGGGGTACAATACGGTGCCCGCCTGGAATTTATTCATACTAACGAGGAAGCCAGCCCGGAAGAATGGCGGGCCTTGACGGCAGAATTGCGCGATTATAACGGGGCGATTTTTATTGGCCAGCAGTTATCCGGCTTGCAAAAGATGCTGAGCAATTGTCTGCCGGTCTTTCAATACAATAACGAGCTTCCCCTAATGGGTGAAGTCCAGCTGGTAGATTACGACCGTGAGGGCGCGATGCGCTCGTTGTTGCGGCAAGCGGCGCAGGCTGGCTGCCAGACAGCGTCCTGCCTGTCCTATCTGGAAGGCTTGAACGCAATCCAAGACGGCTGTTTTCTGCGCCGGGCGGAACTGATGCTGCGACTCTGTCCCGAATATGGCTTGCGACCATTGCAGCAGCAAGCTCGCAACCTCAGCCCACAGACCCGCGCTGAGCTAGACGGAATTGTCGCAGCGGAGCAAGCCGATTTTTTGTTTTGCAATCACGCCTATCTGGTGCGCGATGTGTTTGAACTCTGCCGCAGGCAGCAGAAAACGATACTACTAGGGGCCATCGGCAGCGGAGCTACCTTCCAAGGACTGCATCCGGGGATGTTCTATCTGCGAGTGCCAATGTTTGAGGCAGGCTTGGGAATTGTCCGCTGTCTGCATCGGCTAGCCACTGGAGAGCCGCTAGCAGAAGCCTGCGATGGATTGCAACAATTTGCCGCGGAGTTGGTTGTGCCGAGCGAAGGGGCTTATTCCCGGCTGGCGTAAGTAGAGTAATTTTTTACCATAACGATGAGATTAACTTACAGGAGAGGACTATGCGGAAGTTATTTACCTTGATTGAGTTACTGGTTGTCATCGCCATCATTGCGGTCCTGGCCTCGATGCTCTTACCTGCCCTCACCAAGGCCCGCAGCCTGGCCCGCAGTACTCGCTGCCTGAATAACCTCAGGCAAATTGCAATCGCGGCCCAATTTTATGCAGACGATTATGATCTAATCCGAATTCCGTGGGTCACTTCCAATTACTGGTCCGGACAATTACTCAAATATAATTACTTACAAGCGCCACCGAGTGACGCCTACGGCAATCCTGGGCGCGGCGTATTCTTCTGCGACGACGAATCCGGTCAAAGCAGCAGTTCCGCCTGGGTGAATGGCTGGCGTAACACCCATTACGGCATCAACTGGTTTCTCGGCGGGACCTTTACCGGCAAAGCCAGCACGGATTGGGCCCGCTGGCATCCCGGCCGGGATATTCCCGAACCCGGGAAGACGATGTATTTCAGCGACACCAGGATGGGCAGCGACACCACCGTATATTACGGCTCAGCTCGCAGCAACGCCTTACCAGAGTATTTCCGGCACCTGAATGGCACTAAAGTCAACGCGGTCTTCCTAGACGGACACGCCCGCAGCGGCGACAAATTCAGCATCCCCAATGAGCTAGTGCACGGGCGGGACAAGGCTTTCGATTATTATTACTGGCGGAAGGCTTCGAGGATAAGTCTTGGCTGGTACAATCTCTAAACAGAAAGGGAAAATATTATGACTCAGCGTCTCTGCGCTCTCTGGTTATGCCTGAATATCGCTCGGTTGGCTGCAGGCGGAATCCAGGAAATCCAAGTTGACGGCAAGGTTTGCTGGCGGCTAACCACCGCCCTGATGGAAGCGGTGGTCAGTCCTGAAGACGGCGGCCGAGTGATTGAACTGCTGGATCGGACCAGTGGCGAGACTTTGACCAAGTTCGCCTCGCTCGCGCAAGCACCGGCCGGCAGTGGGTTGTTCGCAGACCGAGTCTGGCCAAAAGGGCGCGGCGTCATCCGTAACTATGAGACCTCGCCATATACAGTGGTTGCCAGCCGAGCCGATGCCGACTCAGCCGAAATCACCCTGCGCCGGGAAATCGCGCCGCTGACGATTGAAAAGCGCATCGTGCTGCGGGAAAAAGAACGCCGTATCCAAGCGGAATACGCCTTGAGCAATCCCCAGGAGGAGGCTTTCACCGGGACCTTCTGGTCCTGCAACGCCGTACTCCCCCTAACCCAAGAGGCTTATCGGATGTACCTGCCTACCGGTATGCTGACAGCTGAAATGAAGGGAACCGGGCCCGTTACCGATAACTTGGT
The DNA here is from genome assembly GCA_964619145.1 of uncultured Lentisphaeraceae bacterium. Lineage (GTDB taxonomy): Bacteria > Verrucomicrobiota > Lentisphaeria > Oligosphaerales > Oligosphaeraceae > JAAZIZ01. The sequence goes on from CAZUCG010000168.1 coordinate 2,768, forward strand.
GACCTACACGATTGCCCAGCCGATTGGCGCCAACCACTTCGTCAACGCACCTGAACACGATTATGCGGTAGTTCTCGGCGAGCAAACCGGGGCGGCGCTACTGATGCCTTTTGCCTGCTTGGAGCATTTTTATTCGTGTCACCCGGCCGCCACGACCCAGAGTTTGCGGGCCCCGACCTTGGAATGGTTCTCGCTGCCATTTAGATTGCCATCCTACGCAGAGGGAGTGCGGATAGCGGGAAACCGTCCTGAGCTGGATGATCCGTTGCAGGATTATGTCTATCGTTTTACCGTGGCGGTGGAGGCATTCGCCGCCTCGGACTTCGACCAGGAGCGATATCGCCCGAAGCCCAGCGAGGCTAAATTACAGCGTTTTACACCGGTGCCAGAAGAGGCCCCAGTCTATAAAGATTTTCAGCGCGACGCATTAAGCTGGCTGGCAAATGCTCAACCCGTGTCATTGCTGGCAGTAGTCAATGCCAAGGCTAGTGCGGAGATATTTGAGTTCGCCCGGCGGTTCCCACTGACCCTGAGCTTAGTCGAAGTTGATCATCCGCACGTCTTTGGGCCACATAACTATTTGTCCTGGACAGTGCCCGAGCCCGGCGAGCGCCTGGTACAGGAATTGGCCAAAAAGCCGCAGGTGATACTGCTTTCCGGGACATTTGAGAAAGCGCTACCGGAAGAAGCCCGCCGGCAGTTACTGGCCCGGGTGGAATCAGGTACGCCGCTAATCTACATCTCACACGACAACCAATTCAAGACCCTGTTCGAAGACACTCCAGCACTACCAGTGCCAGCAGAAATATTTACCGCCATACCCTTTGCCAGCCTGCCCGTTGCAGCACCAGAAGTGGAGATTCGCCAGTACGGCGAAGGTAAAGTTTACTGGGTAAAATACCGACTAATCAACAATAACTGGCGCTGGACCCAGGATACAGTCCTGACCCCCTTTCTGAAAACCAGCTCGGAAAATGACATCCCGTACTGGGAATACTATTTTTCATTTTACGGGCGGCTGTTATGGCACGCGACTGGACGCCGGCCGGCTTTGCGGCTGGAAGAGCCGCAGCTCTCCGAGAACTTGACCGTGACTTTGCTGGCCAGCCGAGAAGGCGCTGCCGAAGTACGAGTGCGTCTGGACGGCCCCGATCAGATTGGCTTGGCGAATTTGCACTGGCAAGGGACGGTGAAGCCTGGCAAAAATCAGGTCAGTCTGCCGCTACCAGTTATACAGATGCAGCGTAATGGCGAATATTACGGCAATATCCGAGTCGAGCTAGATGGACACGGCGAAGATTGGGGCACAGCGGTAAAAACAATCAATGGCTCGAATGCCTTAGTCCGCTTGAACCTTGACCGCTATGCTTATCGCGGCGAACAGCCGGAAGTCAGCGGTGAAGTAGAAATTCGTGGACAAGCCAACCTGCAGTTGCTGTTGCGGGATAGTTACGGGCGAGTGCTGGCAAGTGAACAACGCCAGCAGGTCACTGGCCAGCAACGCTTCAGCCTAAAGCCGACTTGTCAATATTACCTGCCCTTGGCTGAAGTGGAAGCCACGCTTACGCACGCTGGAGTCGAAATCGACCGCCGCCTACAAACGCTGACCTTGGAGCCAGCAAAGCGTAGGCCGTTGAATTTTGTCATCTGGACACACGGCAGCAAGGCCTGGTTCTATCGCGACTTTGAACGTTCACTGGCCGATATCGGTTTTACAGTTGCAACCGGCAGCCACGTCGGCATTATGTCGGCTGAACAAACTCGTAGTATGGCCGAGGACGTTATGCGGACAGGGCTGCGTTACGCGCCTATGTCGATGCACCGCATTAGCGCGGCCTCGGGAAAATTATCAGGAGTGACGCGAGACCCCTGCCTGCGTGACCCCGCCTACTGGCAGAAGATGGCTGAAGATGTCAAAGTCACGGTCGATAAAGCCGCCGACAGCTTCCCGTTCGCCTATTATTCCGGAGATGAAAATTCTCTTGGGCATTATAACTCAGCCCACGAATTCTGCCAATCAGAACACTGTTTGGCGGCCTTTCAGACGGCGATACAAGACAAGTATGCCGACCTGCCGACATTGAACCGGCTTTGGCAACGCCAGTATAATTCTTGGGCCGAGGTCCGGCCGCTGACGCTAGCCGAAGCTCAGAATGAACAGAATATGGCTCCGTGGATCGAACATCGGATTTTTATGATGCAGGCGGTGTCCGACGTAATGGGCAAAATGAAGGCGGAGCTCTCTCAGCTTGATCCAGGCAGTCGCCTGGGCTTCTCCGGGCAACTCAATACCAACTTGAATGGTGCCTTTAACTGGCAGGCGGCGCTAGCAGCGGTCGATTATCCAACCGCTTATCTGCGTATGCCAGACGGATTGATTGACTTGGTACGGTCGTATCTGCGCCCTGACAGTTCCAGCGGCGCTTGGATTGGCTACGGTGCCCCGTTGCCGGCAATCCGCTGGAATTATTGGCGGCAAATTGTCAGCGGCTGGTTCTCCCCGTCATACTGGTGGAGCGGATACTTCATTCGACACGGCGACCAACGCCTGAGCCCAGAGGGCGAGCATCTGCGTGAGGTGTTCCAGGAAATCCGTTCTTCGGGAGTCGATGTGATGCTGACCGAGAGCCAGCCAGAAAAATCACCCTTCACGCTGGTTTACTCGATCCCATCACTGGTGGCCAGTGCAGTGACCGGCCAGTCTAGTATCTTTAACTCTAGCAATTACACTGCCAATTTCAATGGCTGGTCGGCTTTGATCCGCGATCTGGGCTATCAGCCGCCACAGGTCATCTCTTGTGCCCAGTTGGCCACGGCCGATCTAGCTGGCTGTTCAGTGCTGATTTTACCTATGACCCAAATGCTTGACGAGGCCGCAGTGACCACACTCGAACGTTACGTGGCAGCCGGCGGAGCATTGCTGCTGGACGCCCAACCAGCTCTCTATGACGGCTTCGCTCAAGCGCGAACAGACAACCGTCTGGCAACACTGGCGGGGATTAGCTTTAGCCCAGCTACCAGCAGTGAGACTGCTGGTAGTCTTATCTGGAACGGAAATTATCTCCGAGTGATGTTGACCGGCAGCCAAGTCAGCCTGACCAGCGGCACCGCGATGGCCGGCATCGGCAGCCCGGAACGTACCGTGAAATTCGCTGGGATGCAGGTGACTTCGCCGTCCAGTGCAGCGCTACAGCCGGCCCTGGTATGGAATCAGCACGGACGGGGCCGGGCGGCTTACTTGAACTTCCTGATGGCCGATTATCCGGGTATTCGCAATCAACCGGCTTCTGCCGCACCGCTGCGCCAGGGGATGCTGGCCTTGCTAGGAAAATTGACTGCGAATCTGCCCTTACCCCACCAGCTTCCCGCCGGCTGTGATCTGCTGACCTATACTGGACACGGCAATCGCTATCTGGCCATCGTCCGCCATACCAGCGAAGACCCACCAGAAGCGCAGTTGCAGCTGGGACAACCAATGCATATATATGATACACTGGCGCATCAATACCTCGGCGAATTCGCAGAACTGGCCCTGGAAATAGCGCCG